>JAFCZD010000550.1 GCA_019314525.1 Deltaproteobacteria bacterium | reverse complement strand
TGGGAATCGAAGACGCCCCATCCCCCGAGCCCCCGTCTACATTGAACGATAGCTTCATGTCTTTCCTTTCGCCACGCTGAGTAAGACTACTCGGCTCGAGGTGCCCGCGTCCACGATTTGCCAAGGCAAGCAGCTCAAGGACAGAAAAACTATATCCATGCTAGTGTTTCGCCATGAAACATCACCGGCTTGCCTTCGAGGGCTACAAGGTGGGGGAGCTGGTTCACAACGGCAAAAAGTCGGTAGTCTACCGTGCCCAGCGCCTTCGCGATGGGGCAGCGGTGATCCTCAAGGCCCTCCATGGCGATCCGCCCGCCCCTGCAGATGTGACGAGCTTGCGACGCCAGCACGAGATCGCCGAAGACCTGCCCGTCGCTGGAGTAGTGGCTATTGAGGGATATGAGGAGCTGGACGGGCGACACGTACTCCTGATGAGGGACACCAGGGGAATCTCGCTAGCTCGCTGGATGGATGGCAAGCCCCCTGCGCTCGAGGTCTTCCTGGATATCGCCGTCTCCTTGGCCGAAACCCTCATGGAGATCCACTCTGGTGGCATCCTGCACCGGGACATCAACCCGAGCAACATCATCATCGACCCTTCAAGCCACGAGGTAAAACTAAGCGACTTCGGCCTAGCCCTGCGCCTGCCTGCTGAAGCAGTCTCGCCCAAACTGGTGGGTACGCTGCTCTACATCGCCCCCGAGCAGACGGGCCGACTCAATCGACGAGTAGACCAGCGCAGTGACCTCTACTCCCTGGGAGCGACCTTCTACGAGCTGCTGAGCGGCTCGCCTCCCTTCAACGCTGCCGACCCCATGGAGCTGGTCCATAAGCATATCACCCGGGCACCCGCTTCCCCTCACCTCAGCAACTCCAACGTGCCCCCAATGATATCGGCGCTGGTGTTGAGGCTTCTGGCGAAGAGGGCTGGCGAGCGCTACCAGACCGCCCGCGGTCTCGCGGCCGACCTCCGCGCGCTGCGCGAACGTATCACCAAAGGGCACGCGCTGGATGACTTCGTGCTGGGCTTGGACGATCTCTCAAGCGAGCTGCGGATCCCACAACGGCTCTATGGTCGAGACTACGAACGACAAACGCTGGCAGACGCCCTCAAGCGGGCTCGACGCGGGGCCTGTGAGCTGCTGCTCGTCGTGGGCGCGGCTGGTGTGGGCAAGTCGGCTTTGGTTCGTGAGGTATTCCAACCCATGGCCCATGGCGAGGGCAACTACGTCTCGGGAAAGTTCGAGCAGTACCAGGGAAGTACCCCCTACGCCCCGCTCATCGAGGTCCTCCGCCAGCTCGTCGAGCGAACGCTGGCTCTGCCTGAGGCCGAACTGGGCCACTGGCGGGAGCGGCTCGGACAAGCGCTGGGAGCGAGTGGACGTCTGCTCTGCGACACGCTCCCACAGCTGGAATTGATCGTGGGCAAGCAGCCTTTTCCCACTGAGCTTCCGCCAGCTGAAGCGCGCAACCGCTTCCACCTGATGCTCTTGCGCTTCGTCGGCGCTTTCACTGGGGCTGACCGGCCCCTGGTGCTCTTCCTAGACGATTTGCAGTGGGCTGACACCGGTTCGTTGGAAGTCGTCGAGTTGCTCCTGAGCGCCCCAGAAATCTCCCACCTGCTTCTGATTGGTGCCAGCCGCGTGCCCATACCACCTCATATCGGCACAAAGCTCTATGAGAAGGCCGCCGCTGCCAAACGAAAGCACCAACGCATCGAACTCGCGCCGCTACAGCAGGACGAGGTGCGAAGCCTGGTGGCTGACACCTTGCGCTGTGCTCCCGAGCACTCTCGCGATCTTGCCGACCTCGTTCGGCGAAAGACCGCTGGCAATGCCTTCTTCGTGACCCAATTCTTGACCAGCCTGCACCAGGAAGGGCAACTGAGCCTCGACGAACCATCGGGTCGTTGGCAGTGGGACGTCGACCAGATCTCCCACATGGCGATCACTGACAACGTCGTCGAGCTGATGACACGCAAGATCAATCGCCTCCCGCGCCTACAACGAACGCTTCTCACGACCGCCGCTTGCGTGGGAGCGACCTTCGACCTGGCCACCTTGAGCCTCCTCTGTGAAAGAAGCCCACGACGCACAAGAGATCTGCTGCGCCCTGCCCTGGAACATGGACTCCTGCTCCCCCTTGGCGAGCTCCCCCCTACCCCAACGGCAGCACCCGAGGTCTCCTTCCGCTTCCTGCACGACCGAGTGCACCAAGCGGCCTACTCGCTCCTCTCCAGCGAGCAGCGGCAGAAGCACCACCTGAAGCTCGGCCGCCTCCTGCTGGCCCGCGACGAGACGCGCGTGTTCGAGATCGTGCACCAGCTCAACGAAGCGGTGGAGCTGATCACGAACGCTGAGGAGCGCAGCCAGCTGGCCCGGATCAACCTGGAGGCAGGCAACCGCGCTCGCACCTCGTCAGCTCACCGTGACGCGTTGTACTACCTGGAGACTGGCATCCCTTTGCTGACTCCCGCGCGCTGGACCAACCAGCACGAGCTGGCCTTCGCGCTGCATTTGGCGTGTGCTGAGTGTGCCTTCTTTGCGGGCGAACGTGCGCGCTCCGACGAGCTCTTCGTGCTGCTCCATACCCACGCTAGAACACAGGCGCAGAAGGCCAAAATCTACACCTGCCAGCTGATGCTCCACGACGCCGCTGGCGAATACCAAACCAACCGCCGCATCGGCCTCGAAGCCCTGGCGCTGATGGGGTGCACAGCTTTTGAGGACCTAAGCCAAGGGGCTGTGGCCGCGGGCCTAGAGCGCTTCCTGCTCCGCCTTGGTGAGCAACCCATCGACGCATTGATCGATTTGCCTCAGATGACGGACCCGGAGCAACAGGCGAAGGTGTCGCTGCTGGTCAACATGACCGCCCCGGCCTTCATCAGCGATCAGCGGCTCTTCGCCCTTATCGTCCTGGAGATGGTCAATATCTCCCTCGAGCACGGCGTCTGCGAGATGTCAGCGTTTGGCTTCGGGGGGCTGGGAATCCTCTTCAACGCCCTCCTCGATCGTCCCGAGCAAGCGCTAGCTTTTGGTGAGCTTAGCCTTGGCTTGCAGCAACGCTTCGCCTACCTACCCTTGCAGTGCAAGGTTGAATTCTTGATGGGCTGCTTCATCTTGCCTTGGAGCCGCCCCCTAGAACAAAGCCTGGCGATGCTGCGCCGAGCGCACCTCAGCGGCGTCGAGCAGGGGGACCTGATCTACGCCGGGTACGCCGTCGCCATCCGCCTGCGCTACCTCTACACAGCTGGACGTCCACTGCACGAGGTTGACAGCGAGAGCAAAGCCTTCGAGCACTTCCTCGTGCGAATCCCGGGCGACTACCTCAAGCTCGCCAACGTCATGACGAGCCACGCGCGCCTGGCCTGGATCGGAAAGACGGATGAGCCCACACGCCTGAGTAGCGAGGCCTTCAACGAGGAGGCACATGTCAAGCTCATGGAGCGTGAGGGCCTGGGCCTCGACCTCTTCATCTACTGGTCTTACCGCATCCAGCTGGTGCTCGCGCAGGGCCACTTTCGCGAAGCCTACGAGCTAGCGTTAGAGCACGGTGACCAGGTGATCCACCAAGCAGGCATGTTCGACCAGCTCCCCTATTGGGTGTCGCGAGGTATCGCCGCCACTGGGCTGGCCAGCGAAGCTCAGGCGGAGGAGCGAGAACTGCTCTGCGCCGACCTCGCCGCTATTACGCGGCGCCTTGAGCGTTGGTGCGCTTCCTCACCCGACAACTTCAAGGGCTACCTGCTGCTCCTAGAGGCCCAGAAAGAATGCCTCAGGGGGGAGAGCTGGCGGGCAGCTCGGCTGCTGGGGGAGGTCGTGGGTTGGGCTCGTGACCATGGGTCTTTGTTGCTCGAGGCCACCGCCGACGAACTCGCCGGCCGACTTTTCCTCGAAAAGGGGCTGCGCATACCGGCG
>JAFCZD010000016.1 GCA_019314525.1 Deltaproteobacteria bacterium | reverse complement strand
AGGCCAATTGTTAAATTACGCAGCATTTTCATCCTCCTAAGCGGTGATAATCCCCCGGTTCTCTGGCTTCTTACACCATGGATAGCCTGAGGACAAGGGAAGCTCCATCACAGGACTAGAGTTTAGAACAGTCCTGTTGGGGGCTTTTCGCAGCTGATAACGGAGGAGTGCGCCAGGATATTTCGGCGTTCGTGCAAAGTGTCGAAAAGATGTACAAAAAGGACGTTATTGGGCCAGGTTATTGGGCCAGGATGCGGAATTCCACACGGCGGTTGGCGGCGCGGTTACGCGCTGTAATATTGGGGCGCTTGGGCTTCGTAGGACCATAGCCCTTGGCGTTCAAGCGGCCTGCCGGCACGCCCGCCTGTGTGAGGTAATCGCGTACGGCCTCAGCTCGCGCGTGGCTGAGAGTCATGTTGCGCGCCATGGTGCCACGGTTATCGGTATGTCCCTGGATCTCGATCTTCTTGATGCGCGGGGTGGTCAAGAGCACATGAGCGACGGCGTCGAGGAGCTGCCGTGAGTCTCCTTTGATGTCAGCCGTGTTGGTCGCAAAGTGCACCTTGCGTCGAATACGGATAGAGCGCCTGGTGATGCGCACCAGGTTGCGTCTGGGTTTGGGGCTGAGGGTGAAGGCGATGGTCGCTGTGCCTCCGGCGGTGATGGTGACGTCACCTTCTTTATTGAGATAACCCAGAGCGCCGATCTGCATGTGGTATTTGCCGGGCTTGAGCGTCGCGTCGACGGCACCTGAGCCACTTGCCTGTAGCGTCTTGCTCTCGGGGCCTGTCAAGGTCAGAGATGCCGCGACACCAGCGTTCTTGAGGTCGACTATGGTACCTGTGAGCTTGCCCACCTTGGGCGGTGCCGGGACGAGCTTGACCTCGAGCTTGACCTCGCCGTTCACAGGGACCTCCGCCATGGCCTTGGCGGGTTTGTAATCCGGGTGACGGACCATGATGGGCAAGCGCCCTTGTTTGAAGGCGTAGGTGAGGAAACCGCCGTCAGGATCGCTGGAGAGGCCCGTGAGGTCCTTGCCAGGGAAGGTCACGATGGCGGCCTCGACGGGCTCAAGGGTCTTGGCGTCGATGATGCGGCCGCGAGCGCGCCCCTGGGCGACCTCGACCTTCTTGATGATGGTGCGCACGCTCTCGCGGGTCACGGTCTTGATGACGGGCTTGGGATCATACGCGTAGCTTAAGCCGACGATGACGTTCCAGGGGACGACGGGAGGGCCATAGCCGTAGCCAGGGCTGACCATGCCGATATCCGTTGCGACCTCGACGTTGAGGCCGCCAATGGGGTTGACGCGCACACCAAGGGTTGCCCATGCCGTGAGGCGCCCGTCGATATCAGCTGGGGTCAAGGGCCCATTGGCGACGAATTCGTCGTTGTCAAAGTCTGTGTCGCTGTCGGCGGTGGCGATGTCGAAGGCAAACTCGACGATGGGGGTAACGCCAATCTTCGTCCAGCGCTTCAGCAGGCCCTCGATGCCAAATCGTATTTCCAGGTGGCTGGGACGAATCCCAAGAGCAAACTTTTCCACCTGGAGGCTGGGCAGCGGGTAGCTGGGGAAGGAGGCGAGGGAGCCCGAGTTGTCGAGTTGATAACCAAAGTTGAGGTGAAAGCGCAGGGGAGCTTTGGTCAAAGCGTCCAAATAGAAGGAGGAGAGCATACCAATGTAGAAGCTGGTGGAGTCACCATCGAGTGAGACCCCGCCCACGGAGTTGAGCAGGGTGAGGTCGGTGGCCACACCCAAGGCGATGGCCTTGTGCACAGGATACGCGAACTTCCCGCCGAAGCTCATATCCCCCAAGGCGAGGATCACGGATTGGTCCAATCGTCCTTCTTCACTTGGCCGGTCATTGTTGTTGGCTTGACTGCGAAAATTGGCGAAGAGTTCAACGTATTTGTAGGGCGTGTAGGATGCCGCGAGGGTGGCGAGGAAGCGGGCGTTATCGTCCCCGCGCACGAGAAAATCTCCAGAGGAGAACATCTCTGTGTGCAGGCCAATGCGAAAGGTATGCCGCTGACCAATACGCGTGGAGACGGTGCGGAAGAGCCCCGTGAGGCCATCCACCGTGGGCGCGTCGAGGGCAGGGTTTGTGCGCTCGGGCCCCTTCTTGGAGGCCGCGATTAGCCCACCGAACTCGTCACTCTTGAGGTCGTCGAGCTTCTCGGCCCAAGCCGAGGGTAGGGCGAGCATCAACACCAACGTGCTTGTGGTCATCAAGCGAAAAAGCATACATGTCCTCCAGTGCGCTCACTTTATACCGCGCAGGTGGCTCCGAGCGCAAACTCGGATGCACCCGTTGACCGCTGATCGCACCCTGGGCTAGCTTGCCGCCCGCACTGTGGCACAGACGACACAATCGCCGCTGACTGAAACCAGCGCCCCTAATGGGAGGCGAGCACGCTGGCGCGTGTTTTGGAGGCTGGTTTGGCGCTGGCTTTGTCGTGTCTCCCGTCTGTGGTTTCCGGCCTCTATTGCCTTGCTGCTGCTTTACTCATTTCCGTATTTTGAACGTATCCACAGCGCCAATGAGTTGCCACGCATCTATCTCGCTGCGGCCCTCGTGGAGCGCCAAGCCTTTGACATTGGGCCCGAGCTTGCTGTTTACAAACAGTCGACGCCCGATACCTCGAGTTATAAAGGGAAGATCTACTCCAACAAGGCGCCGGGGATGAGTTTCCTCGCTGCGCCCGCTTATGCGCTCCTCAGCGCGTTGGAGGGCCCGAATCCTCCGATAGCCAAGGTGTTCTTCTGGTTGCGTGTGGGCGGTGCCACGGTGCCTACCTTGCTCTTTTTGTGCATGCTTTCATGGTTGCTGCGTGAGATCCTGCCAAGGAAGCGGCAGCTCCAGCGGCTACTCTTGGTGGGCTACGCTTGCGGGACCATGACCTTCGTTTATGGGACGTTGCTCTTTTCCCACCACCTCTCCGCGGCCTTCGTCGCGAGCAGCTTTATCCTGATTTTTCTCTATAGTCGCACGCGCACTGGCCGAAATGCGCCCCTTTGGGCGGGGCTCCTCGCGGGCGCTGGTGTGCTCGTGGATTACCAAGTGGCCTTTCTCGGCCCGGCGCTTTTTGTCTATGTGCTCTATGCCGCGCGCCCACGGCTGCGGGTAGCGACACTCTTCTGCTGTGGGGCTGCCCTCCCTTTGGGCCTCTTGCTCTACTACCACTGGCGCTGTTTTGGCCACCCCTTGAGCACGGGCTACGAGCACCTCACAAACCCAATCTTTGCCCAATGGACGAGCCGTGGCTTTCTCGGTCTCGACATCCCGGAACTGGGTCGCTTTCACAAACTCCATTTTTCGGCCGATGATGGGCTCTTTTACTATTCACCCTTCTTGCTGCTCGCGTTCCCCGGGCTGGCGCTGATGATCTGGCGGCGCAGCTTGCGAGCCGAGGGGCTGCTCGCTGGCTTCGCCATCGCTTTCAATATCTATTTCATCTCAGCGCTGGTTCTGGTGAGTGGCTGGGATGTGGGACCACGGTACATGATCGCGGCGCTTCCTTTCTATGTCGTGCCCATCGCAGCGGTATTACGTGACCTCGCCACGCGCTGGTATCTTCTGGTGGTGCCCAGTGGCTTGATCGCCGTGTCCTGTGGCAGCTATCTGCTCGTGGGGGCTGTCTTTCCGCACTTTCCCGACAACTTCTCCAACCCACTCTTCGATGTCAGCTGGCGTTTTGGCGCGGCTGGCTATCTGCCCTACAACTTAGGCTGGCTCTTGGGCTGGGAAGGCGTCACGTCGATCCTCCCCTTCGCTCTGGTCGCCGTGCTGGTGCTCTTCGTGCCCTTGTGGCGCAGCGCTCGCGACGCGTGGCGTGGGCTGGCATTGACCGTCGGTGCGTTGGTGGTGGCTTCGTTGGTTGTGACGAGTTATTGGTTTGGGCTCAATCACCGCGAGCAGGTGGTGCCCCATAGTTTTCTGCCCTGGATGGAGCGCATTTGGGAGCCCCGTCACTTGGGGATGGACAAGAAGGAGGTGTTGCGCGACATCGGCCCCGTCACGCTTCAGGCTGGCTTCAAGCCGGCCCCTGGCCGCGCTGGCCCACCGCCACCACGCTGAGGCCCTGCCAGGGCAGGTGCTCGTCCAAAGCTCGAAAGACTGGTGTCAACGTGTTGAAGATCTTGAGTTGCACTCGTGAGAGGTGTCGCCGCTTCAGAACGCAGCCATTCAAGAACCAGCCTGGGACGCTGACGCTGTTGTAATCGCGGAGAGAGAGGACCTCGAAGCCAGCTCGAAGCATCACGTCGGCCAGGGACTTTTTGGTGTAGCGGCGGAAGTGATCCACTGCTTCGTCGAGCGAAGAAAAGAGCCACTCCCCCTGAGGCACGAGGATCAACGCTTTGCCCCCAGGTTCCAGGGTCCGGCGTATATTTTCGAGTGCTTGTAAGTCGTCTTCGACGTGCTCAAGCACGTTGAGGCAGATTACGGTGTCGAATTGCCCCTCGAGATTGCTGAAGGCGTCGCTGTCGGCCACGTCGAGTTGGTCTACCTCCAAATAGGGTTTGCCCATGGCGAGGTTGCGCAGATAGGCGGTGTAGTGGGGGTTGATGTCCGTGGCACGGTAGCGGTCGCGAGGGATCATCTGTGTGGTGAGGTTGCCGAGGCCCGCGCCGATCTCTAGCACCTTGCTGCCCACGTCATCAACAAGAAAATCAGCCATCCACCGGTTGAACTTGTGCACGTGGCTGAGGCTCGACAAGAACTCCGACCCGTACTCTCCTTCCTTGTAGATGTCATCGATTATCTTCCATTTGAGGATGGCCCAAAGTGCCTTGAGGCCGTCCCTAGCTCCGATCTTCTTGCCCTCTTGGTAGGTGCGTCCGGCGTAGCGAATGGGCACCTCGTAGACAACGGCCGCGCGCTTGGCGAGCTTGGCTGTGATCTCGGGTTCGAGCGCGAAATCGTTGGAGCGGATGGGGATCGATTTCAGCAGCTCGGTCCGCACCATCTTGGAGCAGGTCTCCATATCGGTGAGGTTGAGATCGGTCATGGCGTTGGAAGCCCACGTGAGCAGGTGATTGCCAAGAGAGTGCCAATGATAGAGCACCCGCCGGTAGTCTCCAGGCATGAACCGTGAACCATAGACAGCGTCGGCTTCGGCCTCGAAGAAGGGTCGGAGCAGGAGGGCCCAATCCTCAGGAAAATATTCGAGGTCTGCATCGTAAATGACGCTGATTTGACCGCTTGCCTCATGGATGGCCCGGCGAATGGCCGACCCCTTGCCCTGGTTATGGGGCTGAAGAAAAAGTCGCAGACGTGCGTCCTTCTGGGCGAGGTCGGCGAGGATCTCCCGACTACCGTCTGTCGAACCGTCATCCACAACGAGCAACTCAAGCTTCTGTACGAGTGGGTGGGAAAACTCGAGAGCGCGCTCCACCGCCGCCTTGACGAGGTAACGTTCATTGTAGACTGGCATGAGCACAGAGAGCTTGATCGGATCGATGAAAGGCTTCTTCATGTGTGGCAGTTACCTTATTGCAGCGATGTAGGCAAGCGGAATGCCTTGTCTTTTGGCCTTGAGTCAGGTAATGGTTCAGCGCCCGCCGAGGCGCGGGGTCACTCTTTTGAGGCTTTGAATAGATGATCTCTCGGGGCGACAGCGGGCGCACACAAGAGCCCAAGGAGAGCACCTGGCCACGGGCCACGAGGCCGAGGGACCTTGGCAGGGGAGGGCTCGCCGGATGGAGTGGGCTCGCCGTCGCGGTCTTCTTTTTGACGTTGATCACCCTCTGGGTGCGCTCACCCGTGCACGAGGTCTCGTTTATTCAAAACGAGGACGTGGCGGGAATCACCTATAACGCCGATCTGCTCTTGCGTGGCCAGGTGCCGCTCAAGGACAACCTGGAATACAAGGCGCCCGGGGCTTTTTTCCTCGTGGGGGCTGTTTTTGCCGTCTTTGGCCGCTCGGTGGAGGTGCTCGAGGGCTTTGGCCTCTTCTGGTCATGGTTGGCGATGCTGGGCATGTTGGTGGGTGGGCGCGTGATGTTTGGCCTGGCAGGTGGCGTGGTGGCCGCGCTGCTCTATAGCCTCGCTGCACCGATCACTGACAGCATGACGGTCAACTACAACACGTGGATGATCACGCCCTACATATGGGCGACGGTGCTCTTCATGGTCGGACTCAAGCGTGGGGGCTTGGGCTGGTTGATCAGCGCCGGGTTCGTGGGTGTGCTCGGAGCCCTGATGAAGCGTCAGGGTGCCACCATCGTGCCGCTCTTTGGCCTGGTCTTGTTGGCTGGCCCCCTGCTTGCGGCGCCTGGCGGTTGGCGCCCACCCACCCGCTGGCGTGGAGTCTTCGCCTACAGTGGCGGTGTGCTGCTCGGTTTTCTTCCTGTCACCATCTACTACCTATATCACGGGGCTTTCACAGACTTCGCTGGCCACTACTTCGGTTCGGGGGCTGGGTGGGAATATCTGCGAGGTGAAGAGGTCGGTCACGCCGGTAAGCTCTTGCGCCTCGAAGATGGCATCCTCGGCATCTTCAAGTTCATGGCTTTGCCCGCGGTCTTGGCGTTGATGACTGCGGCCTCAATACCTCTCTCCCGGCGCCGCGGTTGGGGGCTCCTCGGCGTGATCCTTGGTGGGCATCTGCTCATGAGCTTCGCTGGTGCTGCCTTGGGGTTTCGCTTCTACAAGGGCTACTACTTGCAACTCCTGCCGGCGGCAGCGTGGCTGGCGGGCCACTCTCAAGGGCCCGTCCTGCGCTTCTTTCAGCCTCATGTGTGGCTCGCACGACCCGGGCAGTGGTTCGGGCGCCTGGCTCAGATTTTCGGCATCATGCTGCTTTGTCTGCCAGCAACGCTGCCGATGCTCAGTTTGCTCAAGGGCCAGCGCCGCGGTCGGGTGGTGCAGAACGCTCACCAGCATGAGGTGATGCGCATCTCGAAGCTCATCGCCAAAAACACGAAGCCAGAGGAGAAAATCTGGGTTTGGGGCCGATGGGCCTGGCCGGTCTACTTCCACGCAAACCGCCTCTCAGTGACGCGCTACTACAAGGTGTTAGGGTTGATCACCACCAACCTCACCAACACATGGAATCGCCCGACCTCCATGACCCGCTTCGTGCGCAAGGGGCCATGGAAGGAGATCGGCAGGCACCTGACCAAGCGGCGGCCAGCCTTCATTGTTTGTGCGAATAACGAGAGCTACGCAAACTTCACCCCGCTCGAGAAGCTCCTACGCAAAGAGTATGAAGTGGTGCCCATGCCCCGAGTGCGTGCCTTCAAGGTCTACAAGCTGAAGACGCGACCTTTGGTGAACGGGCCCACGAGCAGACCGCAGAAGCGCTCGGGTCGAACCCCCCGTCCAGGGGCTCTGCGAAGCCGGAGCCAGAGGGGGCCTTTGAAGCCTGCCCTCCCCATGCTGAAGAGGTTGAAGAGCGCAAAACCTCGTATGATGATGAGGGTGAAGCCTGCTGCAGGACCAGCCTCAAAGCCTGCTGCTTCTTCTCAGAGTGGCAGGCGCGCCTCTGAGCGCCCGCCAGCAGGCTCTCTCAAGAAACGATGAAGCGCTCGTACCAGAGCTGGAAGCAAAGCAGCCCCCACAGACGATAGCTATGGTCGTGCTTGCGCTCGTTGTGTTCGGCGAAGAGTTGTGCCACGGCCTCAGGTCGGAAGAAGCCAGCGGCCTCCACACGCTCTGGAGAGAGGGTGCGTTCGGCGAGTGGTCGCAGCTCACCGCCGAGCCAGGCGTTCACTGGGACGTTGAAGCCTGCCTTCTTGCGTTGCAGGATCGACTTTGGCAGCAGGTCGCGCACTGCGCGCTTGAGCAGGGCCTTTTCTTTGTGGCGGCGAAACTTGATAGCCGAGGGGACGCGGGCGACGAGTTCTACGAGCTCATGGTCCAGAAATGGGACTCGGGCCTCGAGCCCGCTAGCCATGGTCATACGGTCCACCTTCACCAGCATATCGGCGGGCAGGTAAAGGCGGGTGTCAACATAGAGCATTCGTGAGAGGGGATCGTCGGATCCCGAGAGCGCGAAGTGGCGGCGAAAGATCTCTGATGTGGGCGTGGCTAGCCCAAGGGCCTCTCGCGTGGCCTCACTGTAGAGCGTGTGTTTTTCGTGTTCGGAGAAGATGGCGCGCCACCAGAAGTGGGCCTCTTCAGCGTCGAGTTCAGCGCCAGAGACGAAACGTTTGGCCTTGTAGTCGAAGCTGACCTTGGAGCGGGAGACCGGCAGAGCGTTCACCATTCTGCGAACGATTTGGCGCCTCAGCAGGGCGGGGACTCGACGGTAGAGTTGTCGCACGAAATAGGCACGATATGTGGGGTAACCGGCGAAGACCTCATCGCCCCCATCGCCTGTGAGCACCATGGAGACGTGTTTCTTGGCTTCTCTGGCCAGCAGGAAAACCGGTAGCATCGAGGAGTCGGCGAGGGGATCATCAGCATGCCAAATGAGCTCACTCAGATGATGCACGATGGTGGGTTTGGCGACGAACTCACGATGCTCGCAGCCAAAGCGCGTGGCAACCTCCTGGGCAAAGCGCGCCTCACTGAAGCTCTCTTCGGCGAAGTCCATGGCGAAGGTCTTTGGCTTCTCCCGCATGCACCCGGCCATCAGCGCCACCACCGCGCTGGAGTCGAGCCCACCTGAGAGGAAGGCGCCAAAGGGCACGTCAGAGACAAGATGCGTGGCTACGGTCTCCATGAGTTTTTCGCGAATGCGGCGGGTCCAGGATGCCTCGGAGTCCTCCTCCTCACCAAAGGGAAGATCCCAATAGCGGTGTATTCGGGCGCCCGAAGCGTTGCAGACGAGCAGGGTGCCTGGCTCGAGCTGCTCAACGCCTTCGACCATGGAATAGGGCGCTGGAACATAGTTCAATGAGAGGAAGTGGTGCAGGGTGGTCCGGTCAACGCGGCGTGGGATTAACTCGCTCGCCAACACCGCCTTGAGTTCGGACCCAAAGACCAAGGTACCCTGATGGTCGGCGATGTAGAGGGGCTTGATGCCCAGGCGGTCACGCGCGAGCAGGAGCTGCTGGCGTCGTCTGTCCCAGATGGCAAGACCAAACATGCCTCGCAAGCGCGAGACAAGAGCGTCGCCCTCCTCCTCATAGAGGTGCACGAGAACCTCAGTGTCGCTCTGACCACGGAAGCGATGACCACGCGCCTGCAGTTCGGCCCGTAGTTCGCGAAAGTTATAGATCTCGCCATTGCAGACAGCCACGACATCGCCATCTTCACTTGCAATCGGCTGTTGGCCTCCCTGGGGATCGATGATGGCGAGGCGGCGCATGGTGAGCGCCATATGAGCTTCGTGGTAGGTACCCTCGTCGTCGGGACCACGGTGCGCGAGCGTTTGGCACATGCGTGCCACACGAGCGCTTTGGATCGGCCCTCGCGCCACGACGGCGTCCGAACGGTAATGGAAGAGTCCGGCGATTCCACACATGGAGCAGTTATCGTCGCAGGGGTGAGTAGCGCCGCTCACGGCGCAGGGCCGCGATTTGGTCGGCTAATAAGCCGAAAAAGAAGATGTTGACGCCTGAGACCATGAGGAAGAGGGCCGCCACGGAGAGTCCGGCACCTTCAATCATATAGCGCACGCCCCACGCCAAGCCCGCGAAGAAGAGCAAGATCGCAGCGGGGATGAAGACGCGGAAGGGGTCGAGGAGGGTGGTGAGCCGAATGATCAACAATACAGTATTGAAGCCATCGCGGAAGATCTTGACGCTGCTTGTGCCCAAGCGTTTTTTTACCGTTACAGGCACAAAGGAGACATCATACCCCTCTTTCAAGAGCACCAAGGTGGTGGTGGTGGATGCTGAGAATCCCTGGGGCCAGAGGTGCAAATATTCGAGCAAGAGGTCGCGACGCATCGCGCGTAGGCCACAGTTGAGGTCGGGGATCTTCTGTCGAGCGAGGTAGTTGGCGAGCCAGCCGAGGAGCCGCTTTCCGCCTCGGCGGGAGAAGGGTGTATGGGACTCTGCGGTGCGGTTGCCTAGGACCGCGTCAACGTTCTCTAGCTCGTTCACGACCTTGTGGAGGTCGGCAGGGTCGAATTGATTGTCGGCATCATAGAAGGCGACGATCTCGCCTCGCGCCCCAAGGACCCCCGTCTTGAGCGCGGCGCCGTAGCCCCTGTTGCGCTTATGGCGCAGCACACGCACTCCTGGGCGGGCCGCCATCTGGGCCGTATTATCAGATGACCCGTCGTCCACCACCACAATCTCAAAGGTGCGTGCACCGGGGGTAGTGCTAGCGAGCAATGTATCGAGGGTCTCGCCAATGCCCTCTTCTTCATTGAACGCGGGGATCACGACGGTGACTTCAGGCGGTGTCCCAGCGGGTGGTGTCCCAGCGGGTGGTGTCCCAGCGGGTGGTGTCCCAGCGGGTGGTGTCCCAGCGGGTGGTGTTGAGGGGGCGAGTGGATCGTGTTCCATGGGCGGCGCGAACGTTAGACGGGGGACATCAGCCGGTCAAGGCAACAACGGACTTGCGAGGCCTAGCCTTTGTCACTAAGTTGCGAAACTTGCTGATAAAGCGTCAGGTGCCATGAGCGTCGATCTCGAGCTTTCCATCATCATCCCCGCCTACAACGAGGTCGACAGCCTCCCGTTGCTTTGCGAGGAGATTCACCGTGTAATCACTGAGAACAACTACCGCGCTGAGGCTGTGGTGGTTGACGATGGGTCCAAGGATGGGACGCGCAAGATTTATCCCGAGCTTTGCGATCGTTATCCGTGGCTGCGGGTGATCATGCTCAAGAAGAACTTTGGGCAGACCTCCGCGATGATGGCGGGGATTCGCGCTGCCAAGGGCGAAGTCTTGATACCCATGGACGCCGACTTGCAAAATGACCCCGCGGATATTCCACGGCTCCTGGAAAAGATGGGGCAGGGGGACGGCTATCAGGTGGTCAGCGGTTGGCGCAAGAATCGTCAGGACAAGGCGCTCACGCGTAAGCTTCCATCATGGGTCGCCAACAAGCTCATCGCGTGGATCTCAGGGGTCAAGATTCACGATCTTGGATGTACGCTCAAGGCATATCACCGCGACACCCTTGAAGATGTTGTGCTCTATGGCGAGATGCATCGTTTCATCCCCATTTATGCGGCGTGGGCTGGCGGTGACGTCTCAGAGATCGAGGTCAATCACCGCGCGCGTCGCTTTGGTGTCTCCAAATATGGATTGAGCCGCACCCTGAAGGTGGTGCTCGACCTACTGACCGTGAAGTTCTTGACAGGCTACGCGCAGAAGCCGATTCACTTCTTTGGCATTCCCGGCATCCTGATGAGCCTGAGCGGCGTTGGGCTCGCCTTCTTCCTCTCGATTCGAAAGCTCTTCTATGGGTTGGAGCTGGCCAAGAGCCCCATGTTGCTCTTGTCTATCTTGCTGATACTTCTCGGTTTCATGATGGTGATGCTCGGCTTGTTAGCCGAGGTGATGGTGCGCACCTATCATGAGTCTCAGGGGAAGTTCACCTATCGGATCGCGCAGGAGATCGGTGGGGCTGCCATCACAGAGGCAGCCAGCACCCTTACAGACAGTCCCACAGACAGCGAACCCACGAAAAAGGCGCCTCCACCAGCACCCCAACCACCACCGTGAGGCCTGTATTAGTTGCCAGCGTCCTCCTCGGTAGTCTGCTGCTGTGGGGCTGTGGCTACCAATTGGCCAGTGCGCCATCGCGTCTGGATCAACGCGGTGTGCGCGTTGAGGCGCCACGTCAAACGAATGTGGGAGAGCCGCTGATCTCCGCGGCGATGGAAGGTTGCCTTGTCCGAGAGCTCGGGCGTCGTGGTCTGCGTCCACGGCATCGTCAATCCCCTCGGCTGGAGTCTCACCTCTTCGCCCTTGAAGAGGGACAGGAGTTCTACGCGCCACGACGGGTCGCGTCGTTACGGCTCACGTTGCGTTTTGAGCTGCGTCTCCGCTGCGCCTCGAGTCAGACTACCCTCTGGCGCAGTGGCATGTTGACCGCACATACGAGGGCGGCTGTGTCTCCTGACCCTGGATCCAGTCTTGCCGCGCGAAGCGCTGCCTTGAAGGAGATCGGTTGCGCAGCGGGCCGTCTCGGAGCTTGGGCGCTCTACGGATGGCGCGACCCAGCGGATCTTGCGAAGCGTTGCGTGATTTCTGGAAAAGCGGCGAAGCGGCTCTAATTGCGCGGTCCGCGGTTTCGCCAGTAGTTGGCGAGCATCTCATCGACCTGGCTGGCATCGGCGGCCTGGGGAGAAAGCTCAAGGTAGAGCAGGTAGGCTCCCGCGGCGCGCATGTAGTCATGCTGGCGCGCTCGGGCGATGCCGAGCCCTCGATGTGCGCGGGCGTTGGAAGGAAAGGCTGTAATGGCAGCCTCGAAGAGCTCTGCCGCGTAGCGATTGCGCTGCGCGAGCAAGGCACCATAGGCGCGCACTGTGATACGCTTGCTCTCCTCCTGCCCAGTCGCGTCAAGCTTCAGCTCCTTGGGGAAATGCAGCCCAAAGGTCGCGAGGCGCCGGCGGATCGTCGAGATGTCAACTTGGAGCTCTTGGCCGCGAAGCTTCGCCTCGTAGACTGTTTTCCAGAGCTGCACCAACGCATAAGGTTGGCCAGGGTGAGTGACGAGTACTCGCAGGAGTGTTGAGCAGGCGGCATCGTAGCGACCTGAGCGCCGGTAGAAGTTGCCAAGCAACAAGTCGGTGCGGATGCCGCTGATGCCGAGCTTGCGCGCGGCGCGCAGGTGGGCGAGGACCTTTGTGGGATGTAGCGCCTTGGCGTAGAGGCCAGCGAGGGCGAGGTGTACCTCTCCCTTGCCTGCGCCGCGTTGCCGCATCTGCTCGACGAGATCTTGGGATTGCGCCTGGACCGAGATGGGGGCTGCCCTGGCCTGCGCGCTCATCAGCAAGGCCCAAAGGACCATTTGAATCCTCAGCATGACACCACCTGACCTCCCTTTATGACAGTTCGAACGTGGTTCTCACCGTAATGATAGGGGATATAACGGTAATCGGGGGCATCGAAGATCACCAGGTCCGCCTGGTAACCAGCGATGATTTGCCCCACGTCCTTAAGACCGAGGGATCGTGCACTCTCCACGGTCACAGCGCGCCAGGCGAGCTCCACCGAGATCCCCATTTGCATGCACGCAAGAGACATCATCAGCGGAAGTGACGCCGTCATGCTGGATCCGGGGTTGAAATCCGTGCCCAGGGCGATGGGCACGCCCGCGTCCACGAGAGCCGTCGCTGGCGGCCATGGAGCCCGACAACTGAGGGCTGCGCCAGGTAGCAACACGGCATGGGTTTGGCTCTTTGCCAGCGCGGCAATGCTATCAGGAGTGATTGCCTCGAGGTGGTCGACGCTGGCGGCACCCATGTGGGCCGCCAGCGCTGTGCCACCCTGGTCGGTGAATTGCTCTGCATGGAGTCGGAGACCCAGACCAGCGTTCTGCGCTGCGGCGAATACTCGCTCAGTCTCCTCAAGAGTGAACGCGCCCTCCTCACAGTAGACATCGCAGTAACGGGCCAGCCCCTCGGATGCGGCTCTGGGGATCATCTCATGGATGACTTGCGCCAGATAATCTTCGCGTCTTTCACGATATTCGCGGGGAACGCTGTGGGCGCCAAGTAGGGTGGGGATAACATCGATGGGGTGGCGCTGGCTGACACTGCGGAGCACCTCGAGGAGGCGTAGTTCGCCCTCGGTTTCAAGGGCATAACCGCTCTTGCCCTCACAGGTGGTGACTCCCCACGAGAGAAGACGTGAGAGGTTGCGCCAGCATTGGGCTTCGAGTGCTTCAAAGCTGGCAGCCCGTGTTGCGTCAACGGTGGATTGAATGCCACCACCAGCTTTGTGGATTTCGAGGTAGGTGGCGCCGGCAGCCTTCAACCCGAATTCAACGCTGCGCTGCCCCGCAAAGACCGGGTGCGTGTGAGGATCAACCAGACCTGGCGTTACGACACAGCCACGGCCATCCAAGACCTGCACGCCCTCCCTTTGGCTGTGGGAAAGTCGAGATCCCGCAGGTATAACCTCCTCAACACGGCCACCTCTGCAGAAGACAGATACATCCTCTAGTAGGCCCACACCTTCTTCATCCGCACATGTCAGGAGCTGGGAGATGTTTTCGATCAGGAGGGGCGGCGACAAAAAAACTGTGTCTGGCAGGAGTTTTGAGTCGCCATTGCTCATCCTTAACTCGAAGGTTTTGTCAGGGAGCTTGCGGGCTTTGAGGAGCCGGTGACTCTCTCTGGCTCCTGGCCAGAGGGCGCAAAGAGGGATGACTCGGCCATCGAGCCTGATGGCGCTACCGTGATGTAGGACGTCGAGTTCCATGATGCCTCCTCGCTTGAGCAAAGCGTTGGAGGTGCCCTCACGTCAAGAGGCAAGAGCAGCTGACCCTCGTTGAGTTGTGGGGGAAGGGCCGTGATTTTATGGACTATAAGAGGAGGTGTGATAGCGTCGACGAGATGCTCCTCAACCGAAAGTGCGGGTCTGTAGCCCACGGGGTTCGGACCGAGTGACGGGGTCATGTCGGATCACGACGAGACAAAAAAAAGCGGAGACCACGGCCAGGGCGAGAACACGGGGGGTGAACTCCAGGCCAAGTCGACGGATAACAGCGATGTTGCCACCGCTGTCGCCGAATATGATGTGGAAACTCGAGTTAGGCCGTCTTCAGAAGATTCCGTGCTGGAAATGATGGCGGCGGTGGAATCAGAGCCAGAAGAACTCGATGCAGATGAATTCGAGCTGATCGAAGAGATCGAAGTGGAAGCGGCCGAGGCGCCACCACCGCCTCCACCTTCTCTGCCGCCCCTCGAAGGGCATGTTGAGGTTGACGTCAACGATCAAGCGCCTGAGGTTGAGGCCGCGCCTGAGGTTGAGGCTGCGCCTGAGGTCGAGGCTGCGCCTGAGGTTGAGGCCGCGCCTGAGGTTGAGGCTGCGCCTGAGGTTGAGGCTGCGCCTGAGGTCGAGGCTGCGCCTGAGGTCGAGGCCGCGCCTGAGGTTGAGGCCGCGCCTGAGGTTGAGGCTGCGCCTGAGGTTGAGGCCGCGCCTGAGGTTGAGGCCGCGCCTGAGGTTGAGGCCGCGCCTGAGGTTGAGGCCGCGCCTGAGGTTGAGGCCGCGCCTGAGGTCGAGGCCGCGCCTGAGGTTGAGGCCGCGCCTGAGGTTGAGGCCGCGCCTGAGGTCGCACATCGGGCGGACCTGGGAAAACATGACACCGAGCCTTTGGCTGCGGCAATAGAGAGCGCGCAGCAAGGGGACATGGACGCGTTGATTAGAGAGATTCAGGGCGAAGCAGACCTAGCGACTGACCTCGTCGTGAGGGCCGCGATGTTGCGTGGTGTGGGTCGTATGATGACCCGAGTGGGTAGACCCCAAGAGGAGATCCGCGACACCCTCGCCGAGTCGCTTGCCCTCGCTCCTGACGTTGAGGCGACGCGCTGGGATTATCTCCCAACCCTCGAACCTCAAGCCCGTTTGGATTTTTTCGATCGTCTGATCGAAATGGAAGACAGCCATGCCGAGAAAGCTGAACTCTTGGTGCAAAAAGCATGGCTCCTCCTGGACGAATTAGAGGCAGGAGATGCTGCCTGTGGGGCGCTCGAAGAGGCGCTCGAAGTGGATCCGAAGGCCCTCCTGCCTGCTCTGAGCCTCGAGCGCATGGCAGCTCGGGCGGGCGATCTGGCCCTGCTTGCCAAGGCCCATGGAGCGGTTTCACAACGTTCGGAGGACCCAGAGCGTCGAGGTGCTGCGTTCCGTGATCTTGCTCGTCTTCAGACTCAGCTTGATGATGGTAGCCCCAAAAGAGCGTTGGAGTTGCTTTCGAATGCTGTGGCCGTGGTGGCGAACCCGCTCCCCGCGCTCTTGCAGCAGCTCCGAGTGGCGGAGCGTGGCGAGCTGCATCAAGCGCGCGTGGACGTGATGGGACAAGTGGCGAGAGAACTCGTGGCGACCCAGCCACGTCTCGCTCTGGCGTACCTTCGTCGCGCTGCGATGTTGGCTCTCGACCTCCTCGACGATGCAGAACGGGCGCGCAGCTTGAATGAGGAGGCCTTGAAGATCGCGCCTGATGAGCCGCTCCTCGAGTTGGATCGCGTGAGGTTGGCCCGCCAAACCAACGGGTGGCAGGAGCTAGCCAAGATCGCAAGCCAGCGAGCCGAGCAAGCGAAGGAGCGAGGCGAAGAGGGAGCTGCCCTCGCTGACCGTTATTTCGACTTGGGCGGGTTGCTGCACCGAGCGGGGAAGAGTGAGGAGGCCGAGGGTGCCCTCGCTCGTTGTCTGGAGCTGCGACCCGGATACTTGCCGGCGTTGGTGGAACGCGAAAGAGAGGCGCTAGGCAAGGACCCAAAGGATTTGCTCGAGATCTGGCTCCAGGAGGCTGAGGGTGCTCAAGCTGGTGGGGAGAGTGACCCTACCTACCTCGCCAACATTTTCTGGCGCGCTGCGCTGGTGGCGGGGCGTTGGATGGACGACGCTCAACAGGGCATTGAGCTTTGTCGTCGAGCCCTCGAACTCGATGCCAACCATCGTGGGAGCAGGGAACTTCTAGAGGAGCTCTTGGAGCGGGCTGGCAAGCTCGATGATTTGGCACGGGCACTCACACACGATGTGGAAAATGCCCAAGGAGAAGCGCGCGCACGAGCTTTGGAACGCCTCGTGGAACTCTATGATGGTCCCCTCGCCGAACCGGCCAAGGCCGTGGATGCGTTGACAGAGATCATCGCGTTGCGCGGAGAGGAGCTGACCACTCAGCGTTTGTTGGTGGCGTTGCTGGATCGCGAAGGAGACGCGGCGCGCTTGGAGCGGGCTCTTGCTGGCTTGGAGGGGTTAGAGGACGAGGCAGGCGCGCTGCGATGCACGCTCCAACGGGCCCGGCTCTTCGAGGGTCCCCTTGAACAGGTAGAAGAGGCGGTGAACTGTTATCGTCGCGTCTTGGAGCAGCGACCGGGTGATCCCGATGCTCTGGAGAGCCTCAGAGCCTTCCTTGGGCGGCATGATGACCTCTCACAGTTTGCAGATGTGCTGGAGGGTGTCGCGGAGAAGGTCGCAGCGTCGGCAGATAAGGCTGGCCTTTTGCTCGACTTGGCTCGGGTCTGTGAACGTGAGCTGGATGACACCTCCCGCGCAAAGAAGGTCCTCGATGATTTGGTCGAGGCGAACTCTGATGACCTTACCCTCCTGCGTGAGGCGCAACGCCTTTGCAGAAAGACTGGGAAGAACGCTGATTACGTCAAGATCTGCGAGGGTGAGATCGAACACCTCGAGGGTCCAGTGGCGACCCGTCGGCGGCTCCGTCTGGCTGAATTCGTGGAGGACCTCCTCGGGAACGTAGAAGAGGCGAGCAAGCTCTTCGAGCAGGTGGCCTCGGAGCCCGAGGGCATGGAGGGTCGTGTGGAGGCCCTTCGTGCGTTGGCGCAAATACACACGGCCAAAGGCCGTTTGCCCGAGGCCGCGAGGGTCTTGGAACAATTGCGTGGCGAGGCTCCTGTGGGCGCTCGCGCTCTGTTCACCGAAGAGTTGGCGTGGATTCTCACCGAGAACCCCGCTACTGGCGAAGAGGATGGGAACAACGGGGCGGGGCTTTGGGCTGAATTGCTCGACCAAGACCCTGCGCATCGGGGCGCGCTGCAAGCGGCGCTTCGCTCGGCTGCCAAGGAACGGGACTGCGAGGGCCTCACCAAGGGCCTGAGTCGTTTGGCGGACATCTCCGGCGATGAGGTGGCTGCAGAGTTAGAGCTGCGTATCGCAGGTCTCGGCAAACTCCCATCCGGTAGCAGAGAGGAGCGATATCGGTCGGCTCTCAGCGCTGGCGTGGGAGAGGTGGAGGCTCGTTGGGGGTTGCTCGCTGAATCCACGGTAGAACCTGGCGAGAGAGAGCAGCTTTGGGTTGCGTTGCGAAGCGAGTTGCCGGAAGCGGCGCATTTGGAGGTCGATCTTCAGATCGTGCGGCAGGCTATCGCGGCCGGTCGCCTCGCAGAGGCAGCGAAGCTTGTGGAAGAGCTCTTGGCTGAGCACTCCGATGATCTGCCCGTTTTGCTGGAGGCATCTCGGTTGGCCGCCGCGAGCGGTGATCCCGCGCTCGAGGGGCGATGCTGGTTGAGGCTCTCTCGAGTGGTGCAAAGCGATGAATTTCGCCGGGAGGCCCTGGGACGTGCCGCGACCCTCTTCGAACAAGGCGCAGAGACTGCTGGAGCGGTGTTTTGCAACTGGGAGCTGTTGACCCTCGACGATGGCGACTCTGAAGCGGTGCAGCGTTTGCAGCGCCTCTGTGAGCAGACCGGGGATAACACAAGCTTGGAGCGTCTCCTCGGCCATAAATTGCGGCTGGAGACTGAGCGCGGAGCCCGCATCGCGATCTTGCATCAACGGTCCACCATTCGGCGGGAGTTGGGTGACGTCAAAGGCAGCGCGGCTGACCTGCTGCGCTTGCTGGAGTTGGAGCCAGTCCATCTTGATTCACTCCGCGGGCTCGCTCAGCTCGCCGATGAGGAGGGAGACGTCCCTCGCGCGGTGACCTTCTATCGCCGCTTGATGGCGGCCACTGAATCAGAGGCGCTTCGTCGCAGCGCGGTCGTGCGGCTCTCAGAGTTGCTGTGCGGCGCGGGCAGGGCTGCAGAGGCTGTGGACGCTTGCCGTCAGGTCTACGATTCTTCGCCGCGGGATCCTGAAATTCTCGCGCGGTTGGCCGATGCGCATGAGCAGGTGCCGGACTACGCCCGTGCAGTCGAGACGCTCGAGCGGTTGGAGAGCGTGATGGTGAAGCCAAAGGAGCGCGCAGCGGTGCTCTTGCGGATCGCCCGGCTGCAGTGGGTCAAGCTCTCCGAGCCACAAGAGGGCCGTCGTAGCCTCTATCGAGCGCTCGAACATGACCCCACGCATTTGGAAGTCCTCGAGGAGCTGCGGCAGTTGTGCCGCAAGGAAGACCTTGGAGGGGAGATCGAGCAGCGCATGGAGCGGGCCAAGGATGATATTCGCCAGCTGCTTGGCGAGCGTCCCTTGGATGTTGAGCTTTATGAAAAGCTGCTGCGAGTGGCTGAGTGGGCGGAGGACCAATACACCCTCCTCGCTACCCTTGGAGCTCTCTCTTGTTTCAACTCCATCGAGCCGGCTGAGCGAAGCCTTTACCAGCGGCGCGTCAAGATGGTGCGATTCGAGCCCAAGCAAACGATCACGGCCCATACTTGGAACGATGGGATTTGTACTCAGGGCGCGAGGAGCGCCTATGGGGGCATTTGGCAGCTCATCGCTCACACCGTGCCGAAACTCTACCCCGACTTGCCCGGATTGTTCAGCTCTCCGGAGCAGCTAGGGGTTGGTCGATCCGATTTGCTCTCCAAGGATACAAAAGGTGCCGCAGCTGCGGTTCTGCGCATTGCAGGGGCCTTCAGTCTTGGGGACTTTCAGATTTACCTCTCGAGCAACGACCCCAAGCTCGTGGCGGGCCTCGCTGGGGAGCAGCGGGCCTTGGTTTTGGGTCATGAGGTCGTCAGCCAGATGGACGCGGGCGATCGCTTTCGCGTGGGGCGTGCGTTGGCCTTGATGCGCGAACGCTCCTTCGCCATCGAGGTTCTGCCTCGGGAAGATATTCTGCTGCTCATTTCGGCGGCCGTTCACCTTGTGGAGCCAGGAGCGCAGCTCCCACTCTCCCGTGATCGAGTCGAAGGAATGTCCCGACGTCTCCACAAGGTGCTCTCTCGCAAAGAGCGCAAGGCGCTCCCCTTGGCGGTGAATCGATTCCTCCACGAAGAGGGTGTTGATATCGAGGCGTGGAGTGAGGCGTTGCTCGCGAGCGCTCGGCGCGCGGCGCTCTTGGTGTGTGGGGATGTGGTGGTGGGTTTGCAGGAATTGGTGGAAGGTTTCGGCGATCCGACCACACGAGATCGTGAGGACAATGTGGCGTTACTGGGGAAACATCCTCGGGCCGCCCAACTATTACCCTTCTCAGTGAGTCGACAATATCTCGATTTGCGGCGTTCGCTGGAGCTTTGACGGGGAAAGATGGTGTCTGACGACAATAAGAAATCGCCACCCGCGAACATCTTTGGCCTCGAGGACGAAGCTTGGGACGACGCGATCGATGACTGGGGGGACCAACTCCCTCTAGAGACCCCAGCGTCACCTGTGGTGGCAACAAAATCGGTGAGCGCCCCTGATAGAGCGCCCACGAGAGAGGTCTTTGGCTCTGCAAAGGAAGTTGGACGGGGCTCTGACGCTGTTGCGGAGTGGGCTGGCGACGAAGAATTCGAATTCGAGGATAGTGCAGGTGCTGCTCTTGGTGCGTTGCTTGGCAGCGACGCATCGGACGAGAAGATCGGTGAAGAGCCTGGGTTCTTCGATGAAGACGCCATCACGAGTGGTGGGGCCTTGGTTGATGCTGGTCTCGAGGTCGAGGTCGAGGTTGATGCTGGTCTCGAGGTCGAGGTTGATGCTGGTCTCGAGATCGAGGTTGATGCTGGTCTCGAGGTCGAGGTTGTCGAGGCTGACATCGTCGAGGCTCCTACCGCAGGATCAGACGTGTTGGAGCCGCTGCCTGGGACGACGTTCGAGGATGAACCCCCAGAGCTTCCTCAGGACTTCGAAGAGGAGCAGAGAGAGCCAGTCGCTCGAGCACAAGACGCGCCCCACGCGCGGGCGAAGCTGTCGATGGGGATCCCTCACACGCTTCCCCTGAGCGCCATTGACGATCTTGTGCCGATGCCCTTGGAGGCGGATGTGCAGGCTGGCGAGGTCCTGCCAGCACCAACTCCCATGGCGCTGCCGGCCTCGGCCCCATCGATCTTTGATGAGATCGACATTGAAAAGGAAGAGGTTCAGACTCTCCAGTCCAAGGTTCCAGACCCCGGATTGATGGAGCTAAGCTTCGACGAGACCAGCTTTGCCGCAGGTTCCGAAGCTCCGGCTTTTCAGGAACCCGAGCTTTGGCTGGGGGCCCTTGATGGTGCCACGAAGGATGCCGATAGCACTCGCAAGGCGGCCCATTTAGCGGTCTGTGCCGCACACGTCGCTGAAGCCGGCGGTCGTCCCGACGAAGCGCTGGAGCGTTTCAAGGACGTCCTCAACCATCAGGCCGGTCACGTCATTGCTCTTCAAGCGCTGCAGAGGCTCTACGTGGAGCGTGAAGAGCACAAAGAAGGCGCCACCATCCTCTCTCAACTCACCGAGGTTCTCTCAGGAGATCTGGGGCAGCGGTTGCGTCTGCAGCTTGCAGACCACCTTTGGCTTGGTGGTGACGACGAGGGTGCCCGCGCGGCGCTCGCCGAGAGCCCCTTGGCTCTTCGCTCGTCGCTTCTGCTTGTGGACCTCTCCATGGAGGGGGATACCAAGGCACAGGCGGAGGCCTTGCGGCGGCTCGCCGCCTCCCTCGAGGGAGAGGGCAGGCTCGCGGCAGCGGTGCATATCACGCGCGGCCGACTCCTCGAACGTGAAGGCGATATGCACGGCGCAGCGAGCGCCTATGGGGTGGCGGCAGAGGCAGACGACGCATGCCGCGCTGCGTGGGAAGGCCTCGCCCGTGCTGCCCGATCTTTGGGGGACCACCAGGCTCATGCCAAGGCGTTGGAGAGCGGCAGCAGCTTGTTGGGAAGCTGGCAGGGACGGGTGCTGCGGCGGCGTGCTGTGCTGATGGCTCATGGATTGGTGGAAGGTGACGCTCGCGCGGAGTTTGAACGCTCCCGGGAACTGGATGAGCGCTCGGAGTTGACGATCCTTGGGGACCTCTGTGAATTTTATCGAGAGCACCCAGCTCGTGAGGGGATCGATGCTCATTTAGAGATGGCTGATGGGCTCGAGGAAAAGAGTGAAAAAGCCCTGGCGCTGACCAGCGCGGGATCCTTGGCTGAGGCTGCGGGTGATGTGGAGCGGGCAGGGGAGATCTACCGTCGAGCTTTGGAGGTGGACCCAGACTCTCTCATGGCAAAACATGCTGCCACTCGGCTGATTGGTGATGATGCCGACCCGGAGCGAAAGGTGACTGCGTATCAGCAGGCGGCTGGGGCAACGCAGGGCGCTCAAGCTGCGGCCTTCCACCTGCAGGCGGCATCTGTCTGCAGGCGTGCACTCAAGGACGTGCCAAGAGCCGTGGATGAATATCGCGCGGCCTTGCGCGCCGACCCAGGCTCCGCGGTGGCCTTCGGAGGCATCTCTGCAGCTCTTGGTTCGAGCGACCAAGGAGAACTGGCAAAGATCCTGCGAGAGGTCGCCCATGGCGCTGAGGACGGATCACGCGCCGCAGCCTTGGCCTGCAGCGCGGCAGGTATCGAGGAGCAGCGAGGAGAGACCGATGAGGCCATCACGGCGCTGGAGTTGGCCGTCGCTCGGGACTCCGCGATGTGGCTGGCCCGCTGCCGTCTCTCGCGCTTGCTTGCGCAGCATGGACGTCACGAAGCGTTGGCGAGCCTCCTCGAGGGTGACCTGGAGAGCGCTGAAGCCTCTCGTCAGGCGCTTCTGAGCACCCGTTACGCTGAGCTGAAAGCTTTGGGGGAGGACTGGGACGAGGCCGCCCGTGCCTATGATCGGGCGAGCGCCGACGATGCTGCAGCTGATCGGGCCCGTTGGGGAGTGATTCGTCTCGCTGCCCGCGCAGAAGCGTGGCCAGAGGTCGCCAGGAACATTGAGCAGATGTGCGCGTTGCGTGGGGCTGAGGACACAGCACGGCAGGAACAGGCGCTGTTGCTGCGACTCGCGGCGTTACGCGCTGGCCCCCTGGAGGATCTCCAGGGAGCGGCAGAGGCCTTGGAACGAGCGTCCGCGGGGCCTGACGCGCCTGAAGGTGCAACTGCGGCTCTGGGACGCGTGGAAGGGTGGATTGGAGACGCCGGGCACGTGGGCAAGGACCTCCGGCAGCGTCTTGAAACCTGCAGTGTTGAGCAAGAGCGGCGAGCACTCCTGATCGCCTTGGCTGAAGCCGCCAAAGAGGAAGGGGCCACGCAAGAGCAGGTCGTTGAGCAACTGCAGAGCCCAGAGGAGATCGACGCGAAAGACCCCGTCGTCAGCCTTGTGCTCCAGGAAGCTTTTCTCGAGCTTGGCCAATGGGAAGAGTTCGAAGAGGCCGTGCTCACGCAGGTCTCCTCTGTGGAACAGTCATCGCTTTGCCGCGCGTTGTACGATGACCTCGCAGGTCTAGCGATGCTTCGTGGTGATGCTGACGCCGCCAAGGGGTGGTTCGCTAAGCTCTTGGCTCTTCAGCCACACGCTGTCGATGCTCTGCGTTCTCAGCAGCAGGCGCTCGCTTCCGAGGGCCACTCTGAAGAGCTATTGCCGCTGGGTGAGCAAGAGGCAAAGAGCGCAGAGAGCGCAATGGATCGCTTTTCGCTCTTCTGCGGGCTTGGTCGCCAGCTGAGCCGCAGCAAAACGCGATCTCGCCCAGGAGAGACGATAACGACGGGGGAGGCGTGGTCACAGGCGTTGGAGGCCTCGCCCAGTTCCCACCTTGCGGGCCGATCGTTGGTGGAGGCCCGACTGGGTCAAGAAGAGCCACAGCTCTTGGCGGATGTGTACTTGCGTTGTGCAGATGCCTCCTCGGACCCTGTGAGCGCCGCGAGTTGGCGAATGGCGGCAGCTGAAGCCCTTGGGGCCGATGGGACCGATGGGACAACACGCTTGGCGGCAGCGCTGGAGGTTGTCCCCGGAGACCTAGCAGCGATCTACGAATGGCGTGATCGGGAGCTCCTTGCGGAGCGCTGGGAGACAGCTCTTGTGGCTACTGAGGCGGCGGGCAAGGTGCTTCGCGCACCCGTTGGGAGGGTGCACGCTCAGCTGCTCGCGGGTGTGATTTCTGCCGAGAAACTGCAACAGGCCGATGACGCAGCGGCGCATTTTCAGGCAGCCCTCGAGGTCAATCCGGCGCACAGGCCTGCTTTCGAGCGCCTGAGGAAGATCCTCGAAGAGGGTGAGCGCTGGGTTGAGCTGGTCCAAGCGCTGAAGACTCGCCTCATGGGCGTAACAGGCGATGGCGAAGAGGCGGGCGCGTTGCATCAGCGCATCGCGGAAGTGGCCCAAGAGCGGCTGGATGATTGGCCCCTCGCGCAAAAGCATTTGGAGGCATTCCTCACCATCTCACCAGAAGATGGAGAGGCCCTCGAAGCGATGGCGACAGTCTACGAACACGAGGAGTTATGGACCCAAGCCGCCGAGGCGCTGATTCGTCGCGCCCGGCTTGAAGGGTGCAGGGATAAGCTTCGTGACTATCTCTTGCGGTTGGGTCGGATTTATCAGGATAAGGAGCCGGATCACCAGCGCGCTATCCTCAGCTTCAACAAGGTACTGACCCTCGATGCCACCAACATGGAGGCGCTGCAGAGGCTCTCCGACCTTTACATGGATGATCTGCAATTCGAGCCGGCGTTGGGGGCGACGGAACAGCTCCTGATGCTCGAGCATGACCCAGAGCGCCAAGTGGACCATCTGCTGCGCATTGGCAAGCTCTATGAAGATGGGCTCAAAGATGAACACCGTGCTGCGCAGGCGTTGCGCCGTGCCAATGAGCTGGCTCCAGCAGATTTGCGTGCCATTGGGGCACTCTGCGGATTCTATGCGCGGCAGGGCGATCAGCGCAGCGTTATGATCCACCTCGATCGCGCACAGACGAGCATGCGTGCGCGCTTGGAGCAGGACGCCTTCGAGGAGTTCGCCTATCGTGCGCTCTTCAAGATCTTTGGCTGGCGGAAGAACCCTGATGGGCGACTATGTGCTGCAGAGGTGCTGCAGTTGCTGGGGCACCTCAACCCTGAGGAGCGGCAATTCGTCGAGCGACATGCCAGCGGTGTTGGCGCGCCAGGGAGCGCCCTGGCAGCGGACGAGCACGATGAGTGGCTCTTTTGCCAAGAGATCCCCAGCGGCTTCCGGCACCTTTTTCGCCTGCTGGCCGAGCCCCTGAGTCGTCTACGTCGTGGCGATCTTCGTGGGCACGGGGTCGGTCGTGGCGATCGGCTCGACTCAAAGCATCCAGTGCGCGGTATTGGTGACCAGGTGGCACGGGACCTCGGTGTCTCGTCCTATGAACTCTTCATTTCACAAACAGAGCCTCACGCTGTGGTGGTGGAGAACACCAGCCCACCAGCGGTCATCCTTGGCAAGGTGCTGATCGAGGGGGCGAGTGAACAAGAGGTCACGTTTCTGCTTGGGCGTTGCCTCTGGATCATCCGCAAGGCCATGGTGCTTCCGGCGCGTTTTCCAGAAGACGTGGAGGCGCTCGTTGCGGGGGTTGTGCGCCAATACGTGCCCGAATTCGAGCCTGCCGGGACTGACGCGCGCCTGCTCACGGAGGTCACCAAGCAGGTTAGCCGAGTTATCCCGCGCAAGATGAAGCAGGAGTTGATGCCCTTCGCCTTGGAGTGCTCAGGGGAAGCTGAGGCGATTGGTGGTCTGGGACCCGCGGTGATCCACTCAGCCAACCGTGCTGGGCTGCTTGCATGTCGCTCTGTGGAAGGAGCCATCAACGCTCTGCGGAAGGCGGCGGGGCAAGGGGAGTCTCCTCGCACCAAAGAGCAACGCACCTCGATGCTCCTAGACAACCCTGAGGCCGAGGAGCTCATGCGTTTCGCCATATCGGATGCCCACTTCGAGCTGCGCCGGGCGATGAATATCGCTATTCGTTAGTCGCCCATCCATCGTTGTAATGTCAAACAGCTCTTGCCAGGGGTGTCATGGCAGGTGGATAGCCTGCTGGCCACCTGCGCCCAGACACGCTGTCAAATAGCTGATATTGCGCCTTGATGGGGCTGTGGGTGTGGGGAACGTGAATTGCATTAAAGGGCATATTGACTCACGACGGGAACTCGTGAATCGAAGGAGATCTGTATGCGGATTGCGTTAGGGATGGCGGGACTCTTGTGGGTGGTGGCGTCTTGCGCCAGCAACCAACCGCCAGAGTTTGTGTCTCCTCCAGATACGCATACCGGCTTTGTCGCAAACCGGATGGACCTCACGTTGCTGGCTACGGACCCCGATGGCGACAGCTTGACGTTCAATATGCGGGATGACGGTGATTTGGGCTCGCAGGCGCGTCTCTCCTCTCTGAGCGATCGCCTGATCTTCAGCTGGACTCCAGCTGCCGCTGATGTGGGGGAGCACGCCATTGATTTCATTGTCAGCGATGGCAGCGACAGTATGACTCACACAGTGAGGATCACCATTAAGTCAGCCACGGATCCCAACACCGCGCCGATCTTTCGCCGGCCCCTCGGGGAGGGTGCAGTGCTCGACCTCGCCACATCAGACACCATCGCAGTAGATATCCTTGTCGAGGATGCAGACTCGGTGTCCGTAAAGATTACTCAGGAACCCGCCATCGAAGGGGCTTCCTTCCGGCAAGTGGGCCAGCTCGCGGCGATCTTTCAGTGGACGCCCAGCGACGTGCAGACGAAGACAACCCAGCACCTCTTGCGGCTTTGGGCGGACGACGGGGATAACCCGCCTGTTTCTAAGGATTACACCATCGTGATTCGGCGTGCTCTCCCCACTGGATGTGTTGGGGAGGCGCCTGTAGTGCAGCACACCCCCCCGCCAGATGTGGAGAGCTATGACGATCTCGTGGTGGAGGCGAAGGTCACAGATGACCGGGGCCTCAAAGAGGCTCCAGTGCTCTATCTCAGCACGAGCGATCCGGGGGCCCCAGCAGATATTTCGAAGATGCAGCCCTATCCCATGTCACCGAAGCCAGAGGACCGCTATGAGGTGACGATCCCAAACCCGGTGGTGGGAGCTGCAGCAGGGACTCAAACCACCGTCTACTATCTGATCGTCGCCGAGGATGACGATGACCGCGAGGGTGACTGCGATCATCGTGTCCAGGCCCCTGAGTCGGGAAGCTACAGGGTTCGCGTTACTGCGCCTGAGGTGGTCTCGAGCTGCTCTAGCCTCGTGGACTGTCCGTTGGGGTCGATCTGCGATACAAGAATCTGCCAAGCCGATACCTGCACCCCTCAAGATCTGGATAAGGACAATTTCTACCACGAGTCTGGCGGTTGCCCGGCCGCTCATTTTTGTCCTGTGGTTGGCCCCAGCGTTGGGCCTAGCCATTGCGTGTTGAGTTGTGCCGAGGACAGCGAATGCGGCAGTGGTCGTGCTTGCAAGATCTTCGACGAGAAGTACGGTTGTGCAGCTACAGGTGTGAAAGGCGTGGGTGAAGGCTGCGGTGATTTTACCGAGTGTGCGGGGCGGCTGATGTGCATGCCGTGGAGCGGTGGCTACTGCTCACTATCGGATTGCGAGAGCAGCGGGGATTATGGTGGCGCCTGTCCAGGTGGAAGCATTTGCTACCCCAACCCCGATGACCGCTTCATCTTCACTGAGAAACATTATATCTGCGCCAAAGAGTGCACCAATGACGCCGGTTGCCGCCAAGGCGAGGGCTATCGCTGTCAGGACGTCTATGATGACTATGGGTTCGCGAAGCGGGTTTGTCTGCCCATCGCAAACTGAACGCCGCCAAGGGATCGGCGCTCTTTGGTGTGTGTGGCTGCTGCTTTTGGGATGTGCCGGGACCGCACCGCAAGACCCTTCACCTAAAGGGCCCGCCACCCCTATCATCACAGCGGTGGAGCCTTTGACGCTCTTGCCTTCGAGCGCGCTCTCTTTGCGCGCCAAGAACTACAGCGTGGCTGCGACTCACCAACTGCGCTTGCGTGGGGAGGTGGGGGGACGTGCCATCAACTGGACGGCTGATCTCGACCTCTCCGACCAGGTTTTTGTGACTACGGATCTTCGGGGGCTCTTTGAGCAGGTCTCCAAGGGGCACCTGGTAGGTCACGTGAGCATCTACTCCCAGGACGCCTGGGGTGAGGCTGAGAGCGACGCG
>JAFCZD010000549.1 GCA_019314525.1 Deltaproteobacteria bacterium | reverse complement strand
TTCACTGCGCTGCTTGAGATCAGCCTCGCTGGAAAAAGTAAGGAGTACTTGGAGACGTGGAGGTGACGGAGGGCCTGGAATAAAGACCGGCGGACCACGTCTCACGGGCTGCGAGCACGCGCCCAGCAAGGCAATCATGGAGACAAGACACAGATTCGAGAGACTTTGTTCGCTTTTTCCCAGCATGATTTTGAGCATGAGGAGAGATCAGACTAGCGTCAAGGGCTTAGCGCTTGTGGAGACTGCTCCTGATGCTTGAGCGCGGCATCCGCGAGCAGAGCAGAGCCCTGGTGGCCCAAACAAAGATGATGATCCAGGCGCTCCATGAGGCCTCACGGCTGCGGGTCGGATCCAAACCTGCTGGCAACCAGCCTATGGTCTGCGATGACATCGAGAACCCGCTTCGAGATCTTCAGCACAGGCAAAAACGTGGTGAGATTTCGCCCGCCGAGTATGATTATGTGTGGAAGGCGCACCTACAGCGCTTCGTTGGCAAGAAGCGCAAGTAACATTGCTCCCAAAAAGGTATAGAAGTAATGGCTGTTTGCCCCGCTGCGAAAACGCTATAATACCAATCGATGTTGGCGATCTCAGATCAGGCAATTCCTGGACGTCTATCACGGGGAGCGCTTCCGCTTATCTTTATGCTCAGCTTGGTGAGCCTTGGTTGTTCCCCGTATGCCGCCCCCTGTCCTACCTTGGACAGCGCGTGCTCAAAACCCATCACTCATGATGGGTTCGGGTTCGACAAAGAGCTAGACCAGCAACCTACCAAAGATGCTGGCCCAGACCACAATCTGACAGACGCCCTATCAGACGGGCCAGACGGAAGTAAAGATATCGCGGTCCATGATGCTCTAGCCGATGCACTGCCATCCGAGAGGATCTCCACTGATAGTGAAGCCGACCTCTCACCAGATGGAGTTGTCGATGCTCCAATTTCTGATGCTCCAATTTCTGATGCTCCGATTTCTGATGCTCCGATTTCTGATGTGGCTGTTGCTGATGTGCTTCTTCCTGATGCTCCCGGTCTCGACATTCCCATTCCTGACAGCGCGCCTGCCGACATCATGATCCTGCCCACGACCCACTCCACCATTGCCAGCCGCAAGAACCACACATGCGCCATCACCCCTGATGGCGTTGTGAAGTGCTGGGGATACAACCGCTATGGACAGCTTGGCGTTGGTGATACTGAGAGCAGAAAGAGCCCCATCGAGGTGCTGAGCCTACGGGGAGAAGCCACCAGTGTCGCCGTTGGTGACAGTCACTCCTGTGCCCTGATGGCAGACGGCGCGCTCTTCTGCTGGGGAAACAACACCTATGGCCAACTGGGTGTCGGAAATAGGACGAGCGCGGAAGAGCCCCTACCAGTTTTCCCGCCTGGCTCAGGTATCACAGCACTGACGCTGGGGAATCACCACACATGCATCTTGCGTAACACCCGGGTCTACTGCTGGGGCTACAACAGCCGCGGTCAACTCGGTACCGGTGACACGGTCTACCAGATCTCCCCTGTGGAGGTGGTGAACCTGGAACCTGGCGTGATCGCTATTGGCGCGGGCCACCAGCACACCTGCGCCGCACCGGCTGCTGGAGGCCTCAAATGCTGGGGATACAACTACAATGGCCAGCTGGGCACAGGAGACAGCGTTAATACCAGTATTCCCAAGAACGTGGTGCTCTTGCCAGACCCTGTCCAAGAGATCGCTGGCGGCGAACACCATACTTGCGTCATTACAAGTACCGGCAGAGTAAACTGTTGGGGCTACAACAGACATGGGCAACTTGGCACGGGAAACACAGGGATGGCCTTTGTCCCCCAAGTGCCAATCGGTCTGATTGGCGGGTGGGTCAAGATCGCCACAGGCCGAAACCACTCCTGCGCCATCAACACCTCAGGGTTTGTGCAATGTTGGGGAGCTAACAGTCAGGGAGCAGTGGGAGATGGCACCACTGCCAGCGCCCTCACCCCACGGCCCGTGCTGGCCCTTGGCCTTGCGACTTCCATCGCCGGCGGTGAGAACCACAGCTGTGCCCTCCTTCCCAGCGGCAGTGTGCGCTGCTGGGGCCTCAACGGGCTCGGAGAGCTGGGCACAGGCGTTGACCGCAACGAAGAACGCCCTCTCGCGCTGAACTCCTTTTCTGGTGCGCGCTCCATCAACGCCAGCCTCAGCCACAGCTGTGGGGTGAACAGTGCGGGAGCTCTCTACTGCTGGGGCCAAGGCAATGATGGCAAGCTGGGCACGGGGGACGACCTCACCACTGACATCCCAGTGGCCGTCGCCACCTTGACTTCAAGCGCCACAAGTATCGCACCAGGCTCACGTCACACCTGCGCCATTGCCAACGGCGCCGCTTATTGCTGGGGATATAACGGGCTTGGTCAGCTGGGCACAGGGGACAAGGTTCACCATGACAGCCCTGAGTTGGTGCATGGACTGGCGTCCCAAACAACCCTCATCGCTGCTGGCGACAAACACTCCTGCGCTATCGTCAATGGGGCCACACGCTGTTGGGGCAATAACTACTACGGCCAGCTTGGAACTGGCGACAACCTCGAGCATTTAGACCCCAGCCCGGTCACAGGACTCACCAGCGGCGTCACGGCCCTGGCCACCGCTCAGAACCACACTTGTGCACTACATCAGGGTCTCGTCAAGTGCTGGGGCTACAACCTCCACGGCCAACTCGGTGTCACCGGGGCCAACAGCAACACGCCCCTGACTGTGCAAGGACTCACCATTCCACTAGCCGTCGCCGTCGGCCAATCCCATTCATGCGCGCTTCAACGAAGCGGCGAAGTGTATTGTTGGGGTGATAACGGCATCGGCCAGCTCGGAACAGGCGACTTCGTAGACTCCCCAACACCAGGGCCCGTCACCACCATCACTAACGCCATCGCCATCGCCGCGGGCTATTCTCACACATGCGCTCAAACCAGCGAGGCACGCGTCTTTTGCTGGGGGCTGAACAATGCAGGCCAACTCGGCATCGGCAACCACGATGTACAAAACAGCCCCCAAGAGGTCACCGACCTCCGGGGCGCAACTGGAACGCTGTCAGCTGGGGGCAACCACACAGCGTTCATCCACGACAACGGAACCGTGTACGTCTGGGGCAGTAATTACTACGGTGAGCTCGGCCTCGGTTACCATGCCGTGAACACCGTTCCCCTGGACGTCATCGACTTTCCATAAGGACTCTTGCCCCGTGACAACTCGCAGCTCTCGATGTCTCGTCGTTCACACTATTGCTATCTCCTTTTCGGTCGTCACCTTCACGACCCTCTCGGCCCTCATACCCACCACGGCCCAAGCCGACCAACCTGGCGCGATCTTCGCCCAGAAGCTGCAGCTCGAACACCAGCTCACCACCACCATCAACGAGACCCTCGCGCCCCTGGCCAGCCCTGGCCGCGCCTTTGTCAGCGTCTCGGTGAAGATGGACGCGCGCCTGATCACGGAGATCAAAAAGAGCAAGGGTCGCGGCATGTCCTTCACTGTGGGGCGCGTCTCGGCGCAGAAGCACATCAAGCTCCCAGGCCTGCCTCAAATGCGCCCAGGCAAGATCTCGGAGCCTGTGAAGATCCACATCGACCCCAAGGGAAAAGACCAGACCTCCACCCATATGATCGGCATCGTGCAAGGTGTCAGCGTGCGACTCTACGCTGACAACGACCTCGGCAAGCCTCGGATGGTCGCGGCAAAGAAGGCCATCGCGTCTATCGCTGGGCTGCAGCCCAAGCGCGGAGACAAACTCGAGATCATCAGGATCACTCCAACGCCCAAGAAGGTGGAGAAGGTCGACCTCTTTGGCCTGACGGCGATCCCCTTTGGTCTCGTCGGAGCGGCGTTCGTGATCGCCATCGCCATGCTCATCGGCGGCAGGCGCACTGTTGCGGCCGTCGAGGCGCGG
>JAFCZD010000548.1 GCA_019314525.1 Deltaproteobacteria bacterium | reverse complement strand
CTCTCCTTGCGCGAACCTCGAATTCTCGTCGAAGCTCGAATTCTTGGCGACATCATATCAGAGGCGAGGGCCATGTGCTTCCTGGTGTTCTCTCGTTGATGGCCGGCCTCTAGGGCTCGAGTGGACGGCCAAACACAGCCAGCGCCGTGGGAACGTTCACGCCTTACTCTCCTCGGCATTCAAATCGCAATCAGGACCGGTCTCTCTGGAGTTCCGTGTAGCGCCGCAGGTTTCCTGCGGTGCCTAGCGCGGAACCAGCAAGCCGACGAAAAAGTCCGCGCCCTCTTCCGAGGTTTCTTTCGGCGCGGTAGCGGCCTCTACAGCTCGCAGAGGCCCAAGAAGGTTGCTCACCGTGGTATGCTGCCAGCCCTGACCATGACCACCAAATCCACGGCCAACGAAAATCCCTCCCGCACGAAAATCCCTCCCGCGCGCAACTTTCCGGGCTGCTGTGCATCGCCTGCGCCACGTTGCTGCTCCAGGCGAGCTGGACTCGCGTGCTCTCCGTGACGCTCTGGTACCACTTCGCGTTCTTGGTGGTGAGCACGGCGATGCTCGGCTTCGGCTTCAGTGGGGTGATTCTTACCCTCAGCAGGCGCGTGTCCTCGCTCTCCCTCGAGCGTGGCACCACCCTGATGGCCGCTGGCCAAGCGCTCTTCACGCTCTTGGGCTTTGGTCTCGCCAACCTCATCCCCTTCGCGCCCTTTTCACTGCTCGAGGACACCGCGCAGCTCTTCTGGGCGCCCCTCTATCTGCTCTGCATCGCCGCCCCTTTCGTCTTCTCCGGCCTCACGGCGGCGCTGATGCTCACGCGCCTCTCCTCTCAGGCCGGGCGCGTCTATTTCTTTGATCTCCTCGGCGCTGGCATCGGTTGCGTGCTGGTGATCGTCGTGCTCCCCACGGGCGGGTCTTCGTCCGTTGGCATCGCCGCCGCCCTCGCCGCTCTCGGTGCGCTGCTCTTTTCCCCCCGGGGGCGACTGCGCTACGCCATGGGGGTGCTGCTCCTTGGCTCCCTCGGTTTCGCCATCGCTGGCGAGCACGCGCTGCCCCTGCGCATCTCCCACACCAAGACCGCGGGCAAGCTGCCCATGGACCAGGTGTTACGCAGCGCTCAGAACCTGCACACAGCGTGGGATAGCGCCTCGCGCGTGGACGTTTTGCCCTCGCAGTGGGGGCGCAGCATCGTCATCGACGCAGGCACCGCCATGACGCGCTTGCCCCGCGTCACGCGCCCCCCAGCGCAGATGGGCCCTCCGCGAGACGAGCGCGCGTTGGTTCTCGCGGGCGCCAAGAAGGTGCTGATCATCGGCTCGGGCGGCGGCTGGGAGGTGCTCGCCGCGCTGCGCGCTGGCGCAGAGCGTGTGGTCGCCGTGGAGATCAACCCGCTGATCAACCACCTCGTCAGCGACAAGATGGCTAACTATGTCGGCAACATCTTCTCGGACCCAAGAGTCGAGCTGTACACCGCCGAGGCCCGCTCCTTCATCCGCCGCAGGCCTGAGCGCTTTGACGTGATCATGGCCTCTCACACCATCAGCAACGCCGCCGCGACATCGGGCGCCCTCAGCCTCTCGGAAAACTACACCCTCACCCTCGAGGCCTTCGAAGATTATTTCACCCACCTCAAGCCCCACGGCATGCTCTGGTTCACCCGCCCTGAGGTGCAGCTCGGGCGCCTGGCCTCCACCCTCGCCGCAACCCTCCGCCAGCGCGGCGCCAAGGCCCCTGGGCACCACGTAATCCTCTTTGCGGGCGGCAAGAAAAACAGCTTCTATGGGGGGATCATCGCCAGCCCCTCCCCCTTCCCGCCAGCCTTCATCGCCCGGGCCCTTGCCACCTTTCGCGCCAAGCGACTACGGCCACTCTACCTGCCAGGTTATGCCGGCCGGAGGCCACTCTATCGCCAGGTCCTTGAGAGCGCCCCGTGCAAGCTCGTCGCCCTCTACGAAAAGAGCACCTTCCAACTACGCCCCACCACCGACGACAAACCCTTCTTCAACCAACGCCACCGTTGGAGCGCGATCCACTGGGGTCAGATGAAGAAGGTCTTCAAGCAGGGGCAACGCGGCCGCATGGCCCTCGAAGACCAGCCCATCGCCGAGGTGGTGCTCGTGGTGGTGTTGGTGCAGGCGTCCTTCTTGGCCCTGCTCTTCGTGGTGCTCCCCCTGCTCTGGCGCAAACGCATGGGCCTCGCGGGAGCGTCACGGCACCTGCTCTACTTCCTCGCCCTCGGGCTGGGCTTCATCCTGGTGGAGATCTCGCTGATCCAGCGCTTCACGCTCTTTGTGGGCCAACCCTCCCACACCTTCGCCACCGTGGTGGGTGGGCTGCTCGTCGCCTCGGGGGTAGGTAGCTGGATCAGCCAGCGCTGGGTGCGCGAAGAAAACCAGCTCATCCCCAAGCTGCGCTGGGTGCTTGTGCTGGTGGCCATAGCGCTGGTGCTCTTCGCCTGGGTTTCGCCCGTGCTGATGCGGGCCTGCCTCGGCCTCGCCCTGCCCCTGCGCGTGCTGGTGGCCGTGCTGATGCTCACGCCCCTCGGCCTGCTCATGGGCATGCCCTTCCCCCTAGGCCTCCGTCACGCGGGGATCCACGTTCCAGCCGCCATCCCTTGGGCCTGGGGGCTCAACGCGGTGGCCGGCGTCATCGGCTCCGTGGCCGCGATCATGCTCGCCACGAGCCAGGGGTTTTCTCGCGTCCTGGTGCTCGCCGCGGTGATCTACGGCTTGGCTGCTTTGTTGTGGCTAGGGGGCAAGAGGCAGGACCAAACCTCCCCATGAGCCCACCAGCCCCCCTTTAGCCCCCAGGTAGATCCAAGAGTCGGCGATGGCGTTGGGAGCACCTATGAGTTCAAGGCCATCGCTCATTTCAAAAACACCCACCAGCTGCCAGCTCCCAGCGAAGAATTGGTAGGTGTGTACGCCACCGCTTACAAAACTGTCTTGAGATCCGACCAGCAGCTGATCGTCGCGAAGCGCCAGATCTGAACCAAAGTTGCCAACCACGACCTGAGGCACCTCCACAGGTGCGTCCTCTTTCCAGGTGCCGTTCTCAAGCGAAAATGTGAAGACGTGCCCTGCCAAAGGGTCGCTCGCCACGAAATGAGAGCCCTGCAACGTAAGCCAGAAGAGTGTCGTGCCAAAGGTGAATTCTTGCTGCAAAGACACCCGCCCTGCGACAACCTTGAAGAAACTCAGACGTCCTCCACCAGTGGTCGACGCAGGATCGACCCCTGCGACAGCCAACCACTCACCGTCCCCTGTTATCCGGTAGCCGCTGTTGATCACGTCAACGTGCTCAGTTGCCACCCATTGTTTCCCAACGAGGGAATGAACGACGATCCCATCGTTTCCGCGGACGATGACATGACCTGACACAAGGGCCACAGACGTGCCGAAAACCGTCCCTGCCGCGGGCTCCGCCGCGAAGAGTTTGGCTTCGCGCTCCCAGCGCCCATCCCGCAACTCAAACACGTAAGCCGCACCAGCCTCAGAACCCGCCTCGTCATCCTCAGGGGCCCCCACCAGCAAGCGGTCGCCTGAAGCTGCCATTGCAAAGCCAAAGTTGGCATCAAAGCTCAGCTCAAGGGGCTGCAAGGTCTGAACTAAAGCCCACGACCCGATCTGGTAACGAAAGACATCGACCTTGCTGCCCGGCGAACCATTCCTCAGATCTGCGACGAAAAGCCACTCATCGCGGAGAGCAAGCGCCGTTGTGTATGCGCCGCTGATCTCTCGGATTACCGGCGGGCTCAGCGGGCACGGAAAGACCTCCGCGCAGGGCAGCAGATCGACAGAGAGGAGTAGGTCACGATTGAGCAGGAGGTCAGCGAGCGGAGCATCTATTGCACCGTCAACAGCTGCACCATCAACAGCTGCACCGTCGACAGCTGCGCCATCAACAGCTGCGCCATCAACAGCTGCGCCATCAACAGCCTGCTCGGAAAACGCCTGGCTATCCCCCTCTTCGCTCCCCTTGAATCCCGTGCGAACACACCCTCCGACAATCACCGCCAAGACGGCGAGTGTTAGCAGATCACGAACAAAGGGTGGAAACATCCCTCGATGATACCACGGGTAATCACCGACGCCTGGGCGCAGATCTGCTGATTACTGAAATGGCAGAGGGTGAATGGGCTCTCGCCTGCCCCTCGAAAGCGTCAACGGTGGGGGTGAACGATTCGTTTGGCGCTTCGTTGACGCTGAGGGCTTCCTTGGCCCCTCGCTCGGCCCCTCGCTGCCCCTCGCTGCCCCTCGAAAGCGTCAACGGTGGGGGTGAACGATTCGTTTGGCGCTTCGTTGACGCTGAGGGCTTCCTTGGCCCCTCGCTCGGCCCC
>JAFCZD010001037.1 GCA_019314525.1 Deltaproteobacteria bacterium | reverse complement strand
GGCCGTCGAGATCAAATCTGTCGTGCGCCGATGAGGTATTTTCGGGAGAGGAGCACAGAGTGCGGCCGATCCTTCTAGCGAAGGACATACCGGCGCCCTCAGCCTGGAGTAAGCCGGTGGAGAAATTGGGCAGAGGGGTGAGGATGAAGCCCGGTTTCATGACGTGTCCCAGAAGGCAATCACCCTGGGGCTGTAGCTCCAAGTTGGTTGGCGGTCGAAGGTCTCGGTGCAGCGCATCGTTCCTGCGCCGCATTTCGGACATTGAGCGCGATCGTCGTCGGTTGTCTCGAGGGATGCGGCAATTTCGACTGGATTGGTGTCGTCGCCTGCGACTGGATTGGTGTTGTCGCCCACGACTCGAGCGATGAGCTCGCGACACAGAGGCAGCTTTGTTTTCCGGCTGCGGTTGGCGAGAAAACCAAAGTGCCGGATACGGACCAAGCGATCGGGCAGGACGTGCTGAAGAAATCGACGTAGAAACTCCACGTCGCCAAGCTTCATGATCCGTTGTCGGTTGTCGCGGGCGTAATCCTTGTAGCGAAAGCTGACCGAGCCATCGCCCACTGCGGTGATGCGATGGTTCGAGATGGCGACGCGGTGGGTATACCGGGCCAGATACTTGAGCACCTGCTCGGGTCCACCAAAGGGCGGCTTGGAGTAGACGACCCACTCCTTCTCACGCAGGCGGTTGCAAAACTGTGCGAAACGCTCGGGGTCTGCGAGCTCGCCAAGAGCGCCGTGGAATTCGAGCTCGCCATTGTCGAAGGCAGCTCGCAACGCCGCGAGCAGCTTGCCTCGGTACAGACGCGACAGGACGCGGACGGGCAGGAAGAAATCCTTGCGGCAAGAGATCCAGCTTGCGCTATCGGGCGACAAGCCACCTCCCGGGATGACGCAGTGGAGGTGCGGATGGTGTACGAGTGTTTGACCCCAGGTGTGAAGCACAGCGATGAAGCCGAGATTTGCACCGAGGTGTTTGGGGTCGGCTTGAGCGTGTCAGCGGCGGCGGCAAATAGCGCGTTGTAGACCGTGCGTTTGTTTTGCAGCGCGAGGGGCGCCAGCTCGGCGGGGAGCGTGAAGACGACGTGGAAGTACTGGACGGGCAGGAGGTCCTCGCACCTCGCTTCGAGCCATTTGGCGCGTTGCTGCGCCTGGCACTTGGGGCAATGCCGGTTTCGGCAAGAGTTGTACGACACGCGCACCTCACCACAGGCGTCACATGTATCAACGTGCCCGCCGAGCTTCGCAGTACGGCAGGCGGCGAGGTTGGAAAGGACGCGTTGCTGGGCCTGCGACACCCGCAGACCCGGCACGGCGCCGTCAGCGCCGGCCAGGTTGCGGATGACGTCGGCCACCTCGAAAGGCGGCTTCTGCATCAGCGGCTCAGCTCAGGTTACGCAATGCCTCCAGTGGGCTTTCGACACCCGTGATGTGCTTGCGCGTTACGTGCATGTAGATCGCCGTGGTGGTGATCGATGAATGGCCCAACAGGGCCTGAACCGTCCGCAGATCGGTGCCCGCTTCCAACAAATGCGTTGCGAAGCAGTGCCGAAAGGTATGAGAGGTCACCGGCTTGTCATCGACGCCGTGCCGTGCGTTCATGATGGCGGTGGAAACATGGCGCTGGCTAACATGTGCTGTGTTGAGTCTTTGTGGACTCGGGAATAGCCAGCACCGGGGGTGATAGCGCCTGTGGCAACACCGGCGATAGCATCACCAGGCGGTCCTTGCGTCCTTTGCCTTCTACGACGTGAATCACCATCCGCTTGCTGTTGATATCGGCCACTCTGAGATGGATTGCTTCGCTGATACGCAAGCCGGCCCCATACATCGTCATTGCGATCACCCGGTTCTGCGGATCTTCGATCGCTTCGAGTAGGGCTCTCACTTCATCCTGGTCCAGCACGAGCGGAAGCTTCTTGTGTTTCTTGGCAAAGGGGATGCGCTCGACACTCCAGTCTTTGTTGAGGGTATTTTTGTACAGGAAACGCAAAGCGCATACGGCCTTGTTGAACCCTCCCCAGGCTAGCTTCTTCTCGTTCACCATATGCACCTGATATGCTCGAACTGCTTCCGGGCCGAGCAGCTCTGGCGAACGCTTGAAGTAGCGGGCGAACGCCGCGACCTCCATGACGTAGGTGTCGATAGTCGACGTCGCGAGGTTGCGCACTTTCATGTCTTCGATCATTCTTTGT
>JAFCZD010000547.1 GCA_019314525.1 Deltaproteobacteria bacterium | reverse complement strand
TTTCAAGGACATCGCCTGGGGCTTGGCAAGCAAGGGCATCGCCGTGTTGCGCTATGACAAACGCACCCTCGTTCACGGCAAGAAGATCGCTGCGAACTCCAAAGAGTTTACCCTCAAGGAGGAGACAGTGGACGATGGAGTCGCTGCAGTCGAGTTCTTGCAGAAGCGCGCCAAGATCAACGCGAAGCGTATCTGCTAGGCCATAGCCTTGGCGGCGAGGCAGCTCCACGTATTGGTCGTCGAGTCCCGCAGTTGGCTGGCTTGGTGATTCTGGCCGGCAGTACCCGCCCTACGGAGGAGTTGGTGCTGGAGCAGGTGAGCTATCTCGCCCGGCTCGATGGCAAGATCGATGCTGGAGAGCGAGCAACGATCAAGTTGGCGAAAGCCTTTCGTGCAGCTACTGGCTGGACCAACGTGCCTATGATGCGGTCGCTGTGGCTGCATCACTGAAGATGCCGGTCTTCGTCGCCCAGGGCGGTCGCGATTATCAGGTGACAATGCAAGACTTCAAGGGTTGGAAGCGGGGGCTGCGTAGGCGCCCCAACGCGGTCTTCCGGCTCTATCCTCTGCTCAACCACCTGCTGGTGGCAGGTCGTGGCAAATCCAGCCCACAAGAATACGAGAAAGCGGGGCATGTCCATGGCAAGCTCATCGTCGACGTGGCGCGCTGGATCAAGCGCTAGCCCAAGAGAAAAGCGCAGCGCCTCGTGGTAGGCTGTGGCCATGAGCACTGACAATATGAGTCCATTTCAGATTGCCTTCCTTGGCGTAGCCAAGCTGTGAATAGGACCAAAGATCGCGTTTTGTATTCCATCATGGTGCTGCTTGTCGTGACATCTGGGTGTGCACGCGTTGGCTTTGATGCCGCGGGTGATGGTGGTTCTGTCAACGATGTCTCAGTGGACGATGGGCTGAAGGTCGATGGGCTGAAGGTCGATGGGCTGAAGGTCGATGGGCTGAAGGTCGATGGGTTGAAGGTCGATGGGCTGAAGGTCGACGGGTTGAAGGATGGTCCAGCCGACGGACCTGAGGCAGACCTGAAGCTGGCCGACGGACCTGAGGCAGACCTGAAGTCAGGCGATAGCGGAGTGGTACCAGGGACCTGGATCGCAATTTCGAAGGGAACGTTCCTGATGGGGGCACCGAACGATAACTGCCCAGTGAACAGCTACGAACACCAGGTCACGCTCACACACAGCTTCGAGATGCAATCAACGGAGGTGACTGGGGGGCAGTTCCTTGCGGTGATGGGCTACGACCCCTCGTTTGACAAGACCTGTGGAGGCGATTGTCCTGTGGAGTGGGTGACCTGGCACGAGGCTGTGGCCTACTGCAACACCCTCTCGGGTACGCGCGGGTTGCCAGCTTGTTATAGTTGCAACAACAGCGGGAGCGATGTGAGGTGTCAGGAGGCGACAGGATACACCGGGCAAGAGCTCTACAGCTGCCCTGGCTACCGCTTGCCCACCGACGCAGAGTGGGAGTATGCCTATCGAGCGGGGACAACGACGCCCTACTACAATGGAGTCAACGATCCGACCAAGTGCAACGAGTGCCTCACCATAGACGCCAATGCCGACGTGATAGGTTGGTACTGCGCCAACTCAGGCGCCGTGAAGCATCAGGTCCAGCAGAAGCAGGCGAACTCTTGGGGGCTCTACGACATGGCGGGAAACGTCTATGAGTGGTGCCATGATGGGTGGAGTAATCTCCTTGATACCGCGGCGAAAACCAATCCTATTGCGCTTGGCAATGCCAATCGGGTGATTCGAGGTGGAAACTTTCGGGATCCTCCATCCATCATGCGTGCTGCCGCTCGTGGCCTGGCCGGTGCAACGCTACCAAGCCACGTTCTGGGCTTCCGTTGCACCAGGTCCCTAGACTGAGCTATCGAGCAGCCCGACCGCTGGCGGGGAGCGGCACCAAAGACCGACCCAATGTAGACAAATGTAGGATATTTTTGCTCGCCATCCCAAGGCGTGTTCTCGTTAAAGAAGGGAGTTGTATAAACCCCAACAACGGACGAGACGACGCATGGCGGCTAGAAAATGCATCACCGGGTTCATGTTTCTTGCCATCAGCCTCTGCTGGAGTGGCTTCACAGCCCAGGCTCAGTCGACGACGAGCAAGACAAGGGGCTCAGGTGCATGCGCCAGCTGTCACGACACAGCAGCGCAGGCAGTGAAACAAGCCTTTGTTCACGGTCCGGTGGCGGTGGGGCAGTGTAGGACTTGCCACACCACCCATGTCCGTGGAGGGCGTTCAAAGCTCGTGGCTACTGGGCCACGTCTCTGTTTTCGCTGTCACGATGCAAAGCGACTGGACTCGCGTGCTGTACACCGAGCCCAAGGGGGCCTTGGCTGCGTGGCGTGCCATCAACCCCATGGCAGCAAGCATCGCTTCTTTGTGCGCAATGGCAAACGCCTCTGTCAGCGCTGTCATAAAGCCCGCCGTGTGCCAAAGGGTAAGCGTTCGACCCGCCCCTGCTGGCATGCGTCCTTGGCGCCGAGTCCTCGGGCCAAACGCTAGACGCTGATCCACCGCCAGATCTACACCAAGCCAACTGAAACTCCTTGGCGCTTCTCTTGCAACGCCAAAGGCGCTAGACGTGCATCTGTTGCATTTTGCAACGAGAGCCACGACCACCAACCAGCGGGCAGGAGTATTCGGCGTGAAGCGACAAATCCCTTGGCTTGCCATCACAGTTATTCTCTTTTCTCTCGGCTGTGAGGAGACAAATCGGCCTCCTGTCTATTTGGATGGTACCCAAACAGACATGGATGGCGGCCCCCAGACCGATGGGGAGCCACCAGATTCACGTGTCGACTCTGACGGTCCTGTCGTGGTTGGAGATGGCCCCGAGGAGCAGGGGCCACTTTTCGATGTTCGTGTGGAAGGTCCTCTAGAAGGTCCCCCGGTGACCTGCAAGAGCCGCTGCGAGGTGGTCTTCACGCTGCCCGACGAGGGTGAGAATGATGTGATCCTCATGGGTGACTTTGACCGTTGGTCCACGGGCAAGGTCATGAGCAAAGCAGGTAGCAATTGGACCATCACGCTTGATCTCGAGCACGGCCAACCTGTGCAGTATAAATTTGCCAAGAACAACAAGACGGAGTGGGTCAACGATCCAAAAGGCAATACCTGCGCAGAGCTTGGCTCAAACCGAAACTCCTTCGTCATGGTGGACTGCGACAACGCGTGCCCCATCACCACCTCCGATGACTGGCGGGATGGGGTGCTCTATTTCGTCATGCTCGATCGCTTCAACAACGGCGACCCTACCAATGATCGCAAGGTCGGTGATCGTTTTGGGCGACCCGTTCAGCCCATCGCCGACTGGATGGGTGGCGACCTTCAGGGCCTGATCAACAAGATTCAAGAGGGCTACTTTGAGCAGTTGGGCGTGAACATCCTCTGGATCTCCAACCCCATCGCCGCAGCGGACGGCGCCTGGGATGGCAGCCTCAACGAACTCTATACCGGCTACCACGGCTATTGGCCCACGGACATGACCAAGGTGGAGGCGCGCTTTGGCGACCGTCTGCTGCTCAAAGAGATGATCGTCGAGGCCCATAAGAAGGGCCTGAAGGTGATCATGGACTACCCCATGAACCACCTTCATCAGGATAGCCCCCATTATATCGCCCACCCTGAGTGGTTCTGGGACTACCAATTCTACGGCCAGGATTGCAAATGCGGTACGGCTGTCTGTACCTGGGAGGGGCCACAAAAGGAACGTTGTTGGTTTGATCCCTTCTTGCCCGATTTTGACTACAGCAACGCCGATGCGCTGAAGTTCTCCCTCGACAACCTGGTGATGTGGGCCACGGATGTGGGGGGCGATGGCTCCAATGTCGCGTTTGACGGCTTTCGCATGGACGCGGTGAAACACATCGACATGACGTGGGTCACCAGCATGCGCGCCCGCTTGGACGCAGAGTTTCCCAACCACTCCATCTGGACCGTGGGCGAGACCTTCACGGGCAGCAAAGAGCTGATCAACGCCTATATCGGCCCGGACAAGCTAGATGGGCAGTTCGACTTTCCCCTGCATGATGAGGTGCGTGGCAAGATCCTCAAGCGCGAGGGGACGATGAAGAATATGGGAGACTTCATCCAGAACAACCGTTGCCCCTACGGCAGCGAATCGTTGATGAGCACCTTTTTGGGCAACCACGATAAACAGCGCGTCATTCATGACTCCATGAATGAGTTCTATGCTCCCTTTGACTTCCCAGCACAGCCCACGGCGACTGAGCCTTATGAACGGTTGGCCATGGGCTTTACGCTCCTGATGACCATGCCTGGTGTGCCCTTGAT
>JAFCZD010000546.1 GCA_019314525.1 Deltaproteobacteria bacterium | reverse complement strand
AGCTTTTCCTGCCACCTTTCGCCTCGAGATGAGAATTTCGCGGTAGGCTCTTTCGCGGGCATGATGGATGGGGTGGCTCTGGCAACTTTCGTAGGCTGCGCTTGTTACAACCGGTCGCGCATCCGATTTCTCCCGATTCACAGCTCGCGATGCTCCACCTAAGCACATGATTTATCGACACCTTTTCGCGAGCGCCTGCATTCGCCCCAGCGGCAAGCTATGGTTACACGAGGGTGTTTGACATCTGGTGCTGAATCCCCATAATACGGCCGCTTATGGGGTACTCCGCTGATATGAGCGCCCTGGCCTTCGCGGCGTTTAAGTCGCCATTTCCACCAAGCAGGCCTCAATGCCTTCTAACCAGGGAAGATGATGAACGAAGCGTTCCTGCCATTTTTGGCGCTGCAAAGCATGCTGGACCCTGGCACCCAGCAGAAGATCCGCACAGCCATTGTCATGTTGATCGCCTTTGTGCTCTCGGTGGCGGTGCATGAGTTTGGCCACGCTTTTCTCGCTGACCGTCTAGGCGACGACACCCCCCGGCGCCAAGGGCGCGTGACCCTTAACCCTATCGCCCACGCCGACCCCATCGGGACCCTCGCCATGCCGCTCTTCGGCGCCCTCTTTGGCGGCTTCGTCATCGGCTGGGGAAAGCCGGTGATGATCAACCCCATGGCCTTCACGCGCAAGCTGCGCATGAAGACAGCCCACCTCTTGGTGGCGCTGGCCGGCCCCATGATGAACGTCGTCTTGGCGTTCTTCATCACCGGTCTCCTCGGCGTTCTGCTCGCCACCGACGTGATCAAGCCCGGCCAGGAGATCACCTCTGGCATCGCCCAGGTCATCTACCTCAACTGGCTGCTCTTCTTTTTCAACCTGATCCCCTGCCCCCCCCTCGATGGGGGCGCGATCCTCGCCGGGCTTCTGCCCGACCGATCTCAGGGATTTATGGACTTTTTGCAGCAATATGGCTTCATCATCCTGATCGGGCTCTTTGTTAGCGGCGCCTTGAGCGTCGTTTTACGCCCAGCGCTCTGGATGACCCAGCTCTCGCTACAGCTCGTGCTCTGATCCCGGCTCTGATGACTCGCACCGAAGACGCCATCTACGAAGTGGAGCTACCCGAGTTCGAGGGCCCCCTCGATCTGCTCTTGCACCTCGTCAGGCGCCATGAACTCGAGATCATGGACATCCCCATCGCCTTCGTCACAGAGAAGTATCTCGAATACCTCGACCTGATGCAGGCCCTCAGCTTGGATGTCGCGGGTGAGTACCTGCTGATGGCCGCCACGCTGGCCTATATTAAATCCCGCGAACTGCTGCCCAAGCAGGATGACGAGATCGAAGACGACGAAGATGAGGAGGCGGGCAACCCAAAAGAAGAGCTGATCCGCCGCTTGCTCAACTATCAGCGTTACAAGCACGTCGCTGAAGGTCTCGCCGAGCGTCCAGCCCTTGGCCGGCAGGTGTATCCTCGGGGCGCCGAGATGGAGAAGGTCGACCCCAAAGACCGCCCCCTCGCCGAGGCTGGTCTTTTCGAGCTCGTCTCCGCCCTGTCTGACGTGATGTCTCGCAGCAAGATCAAGATCAGCTACGATGTCATCGTCGACCGTGTCTCCATGGGCGATCGCATCAATGAAATCGTTGACCGCCTCGACAAGCCTGACAACGTACGTTTTGTCGACTGCTTCTCCTTTGAGGGCACCTCTGAGCAGGTGCGGCACGAGGTGGTGGTGACGTTCCTCGCGATCCTCGAGATGGCTAAATTGAACATGCTGCGCATCATGCAGCATGTGGACACTGGTGAAATCTACCTCAGCCGCACGGAGAGTCTCAGGCAGGTTGGGGTGTTGGACACCACTTACGCCTAGGCGAATAGAGTGACGATGGAACTCAAGGGAATCGTCGAGAGCCTGATCTTTGCCGCCAGCAAGCCGCTGACGTTGCAACAGCTACGCAACCTCACCAACACTCCGCTGCGCCAGCTCAAGGCGATCGTTGACGAGCTGGTGGTCCAGTATCAAGGCTCGGGCATCCAGATCGCGGAGGCTGGGGGAGGCTATCAATTCAGAACTCACCCCGACGCGGCGAGTTGGGTGCGCCGGCTGCTGGCTGGACGTCCGCCGCGGCTCACACGCCCCATGCTCGAGACGCTGGCGATCATCGCGTATCAACAGCCCATCACGCGCCCCGAGATCGAGGAAGTACGCGGCGTCGACTGTGGCAATACGCTGCGCGTGCTGCTGGAGCGCCACCTCTTGCGCATCCTCGGAAAAAAAGAAGAGGCAGGGAGACCGCTGCTCTACGGCACGACGAAGTTCTTCCTCGAGTTCTTTTCGCTGCCCTCCCTCAAAGACCTGCCCTCCCTCAAAGAGTTCACCGAACTCTCACCCGACCACGAAGAGAAGGTGGAGTTCGTCTTTGGGAATCAAGGCGACGATGAGCAGGCTGAGCCGGTTGAGCAGGCTGACATTGAGGCGCATGGACCTGTTGATCCCCTTGAGGGTCCACCAGAGCCACCAGACCTGCGGGCGGCAGCGACAGAGTCCGCTGAAGCGCCTGAAACAGCTGACGCAGCTGAAGCTGAAGCAGCTGACGCTGAAACAGCTGACGCTGAAACGCCCGACGCTGAAACAGCTGACGCTGAAACAGCTGACGCTGAAACAGCCGGCCCTGACGCGCCCGCACCTAAGGCCACCCCACCATCACCTCCTGCCATGACGGAGGAGGAAGAAGACAACGCGGTGCTCGATTCCCTCGATCGGGCCATCGCACGTGCGGGGTCTGTACTGCGAGAGATCAACCCTCGCCCGAAACCTAGCCCCCACACACCCTCTGAGGGGCATGCCCCCGATGGGAACGCCGCCGAGGCTTCAACGCCAACGCCTGAGCCGAGCCCCCAAGAAAACACCACCCCCGAGGCAGCGACCGAGGGAGAGAGAGCGGAAGAGGAGGCCGAACCAACCAAGGCCCCTCGCACCGCAGCAGTTTGACGATGATGCGTCTTCAACGATTCTTGGCCCAAGCAGGGGTCGCCTCCCGCCGCAAATGCGAAGAGCTGATCGTCGCCCGGCGGATAACGGTCAACGGCAAGATTGCCGACGAGCTCGGAACGCGCGTTGACGCACACAAAGACACCGTCACCGTGGATGGACGCAAGGTGCTGGCTCAAGACCATGTCTGGCTGGTGTTGCACAAACCCCCACAGACGATCTGTTCCACGTCGGATCCGGAGGGGCGAGAGACCGTCCTCGACCTGATCCACATCCGCAATGTGCGCCTCTTTCCCGTGGGCCGCCTCGACTACGCCACCTCTGGCGTGCTCTTGATCACCAACGATGGTGAGCTCACCGAGCGCATGTTGCACCCGCGCAACGAGCTCCCGCGAACCTATCACGTCAAGATCCAAGGCCCCGTCGCCACGAGCGAGCTGGACCGCCTCAGAGAGGGTGTGATCATCGAGGGTGGGCAACGCGTGCGAGCGGACATGTCACTGGTAGCCTCCACGGGGTTGCACACCTGGGTCGAGATGACCATCCGCCAGGGCATCAATCACCAGGTCCACCGGATGTGGGAGGTGCTTGAGCGCCGCGTGTTGCGCCTGATTCGTGTTGAGTTTGGCGGGATCCGCGCCGACAGCCTGCCCCCAGGGAAATACCGTGTCCTGACGCAACAAGAGGTCAATGAGCTGCGGGCGCGCTATGGGCTTAAAGGAGAGACCCGCCGTGAGAGGGCGACCGCGGGGCCAGGTCGGCGTGGAGGCAAAGGGCGGACGAAAGCCTCCACCAGCCCAAAGAACACGGGAAAACACGCGAGTGCGGGTGCGAGCGCGCACGGCGAAAAGAGCGCGTATGGCCGGAAGAGCGAGAGCGCCCGCGGCGAAAAGAGCGCGTATGGCCGGAAGAGCGAGAGCGCGCACGGCGAAAAGAGCACGTACGGCC
>JAFCZD010000545.1 GCA_019314525.1 Deltaproteobacteria bacterium | reverse complement strand
GGATATTGCACCCGCCAGAAGCGGAGCTACGACATTTCGAAGATCAGCCGATTTGGGCTCCATTGCGCGCTCTATGGAGACTTCTCAGACCCCAACCAGGTGATTCACGCCAGCCGTGTCTTTAATGGCAGCGACAACACGATCGACCTGCACTTTGAGCCGCCACCACCACCAGCGGTCGACCTATCCTGGCACGGCTATGAGGACAACAGGCGTTGTTCCATGGATATCTGGCAGGGCTCTACTAGGGTCGCGTGTACCACCTCGAGCAGCGTAGGCTACGATAAAACCTACCGCTTCGACGGATATTGCACCCGCCAAAAACGGCGCTACGATATTGCGAAGATCAGCCAATTTGGGCTCCACTGCGCGCTCAATGGAAACTTTTCAGATCCCAATCAGGTGATTCACGCCAGGGGAAATTATAACGGCAGCGATCATGGAACAGTCATCCGATTTGCGCCGGAAACATCATCAGCTGTTGACTTGTCCTGGCACGGTTATGACGACAGCAGGCGTTGCTGGATATTGCACCCGCCAGAAGCGGAGCTACGACATTTCGAAGATCAGCCGATTTGGGCTCCATTGCGCGCTCTATGGAGACTTCTCAGACCCCAACCAGGTGATTCACGCCAGCGGCGCCTATGACGGCAAGGGCAGGACCGTCGCCATCACATTCTGAGGCGTAAACGAAGCACCAAGTGCATGCACGCAATGGCTTGCAGTGCGACCGTGGCTCTCCCTTGACTGGCGGCTGTTGGGTGCGTGACAATTGACAAATCAATAAGATTGCCGAGTTAGTGAACAACATGCGGCAGGATACCCCCAACCAAAGCCGTGTGGAGTTGAATTGATGCCCCCCCAAAAACAAAACGAAAAGCCACGTTGGGTTTATCGCTTCGACAACTACAAGCGGGCTTTTGTTTTGTTGCGGGAAGCTATCGAAACGATGGAGGACCGGGAGTTAACTCAGCTGGAGAAAGAGGGGGTTATTCAACGCTTTGAATACACGTGGGAACTGGCATGGAAGGTGTTGAAAGACTATCTCGAATATGAGGGTGTGATATTGGACAAGATCACACCAGCGGCTGTGATCAAAGCCGCTTTTACGGCAAAAATTATCGAGGAGGGGGAGCTGTGGATGAGGGCTCTTGATGCTCGCAACAAGATGTCCCACACCTACAACCTTGCCAAGTTTGAAGAAGTTATTGCCGCCATTCGGGCGGAATACCTCCGCCTGCTGGACGGTTTGCATCTATATCTGATGAAATGTGCCTTGGACGAAAGATACCAGTGAGATGGCCTCACACCACCATGGGTTGACTCCGGAACAAGTGGAGATCATCAGAGATATTCTACGGCCGTTCGGTTCACACATTGAACGGGTATGCCTTTTTGGGTCGCGTGCCACCGGAACCTACCGCAATAATTCGGATATCGATATCGTCCTTGATGGCGACGTCAATGAGGCCATGCTCGATCGGATCTGGACGCTTTTTGATGCCAGTGATTTGCCCGTTTCGGTCGATGTGACTGCGTATAAGATGGTTGATTACCCACCATTGAAAGCGCATATCGACCAAGTGATGGTTTTGCTTTTTTCACGCGAGGAGATTCAGTAGGAGGAGCGATTTCTGTCGGGCAAGTTGTGTTGGCCCGGATTTGGCCGAAGAACTACGCCGCCAGCAAGCGCCAACCATAGATACCTGTCAGCCCGACGACGAGACAGGTGACGCCATAATACCAACCGCTGGCCGATCTCCTCGCCATTTGAAACGGGGAAACGTTCAGAATAGCCAGTCCCACGACAGCGACATAGAGGATCAATACAAGCACGCTGCGCTCTACGACACCGTCAAGCAGGCAGACGACGGCCACGACGGCCGTGTTGTGGTCAGCACTCAGTCCAGGGAACGAGGTATCCTCTTCGCGGTGATGAACATTGAAGTAGCTCAGTCGGACCACGCATGCGGCGAGCAACAAGACCGCTCCTGGTAGGAACCACACACTGAATGAACCCAAACTGAGAAAAAGCACGGCTGGAGCGACACCGAAGCTCACGACGTCTACCAGGGAATCAAGCTCACCACCAAAAGCGCGAAGTTTCTCTGTTCGACTATGAGTTCGGCGGGCAACGGGGCCGTCAAACCAGTCAAACCACAGCGCCCAGAGCATCGCGATGAGGGCGCCCGACACGTTGCCCTGAACAGCAAGGAAGATCCCAACAAGGGCACAACAAAGCCCGGTCAGAGTGAGTAGATTCGCGAAGTCCTTCAAGAAAAAAAGAAATCGCCCAGGGTCTGGAGCGACTTCTGGCACCCGAAACTCTAATTCCAAAGCAGACACACCTACGTTTTCGCAGATATCCTTTGTGTGCTTGTGGCCAAGCGTGCCGTTCAATGTGTGGGTGTTTCCCAATGGAAATGTAGCGCTGTCGTATGGCTCCACCACCGGAGATCCCTTCAGATCATATGAAGTGGTACAGTTCTTCAAACAAGCCTCCAACCTATTGTGGTGTTTTACGACGAGCTAGGTAAGGACAGACGTCTATGCCTCTTCTGTTCTTCTGTCAATGACTCAGGCTCTAAGGAGTGCGCAATGCTGGTGGCAGCCCATGGCGATCTCGAAGTGGGATCTGAATGGACACCAGCATTTGGTTTGCCCACTCAACACCACAGCTGGAGCAAGCGCAGCAAGCCAGTTTTGAATATTTTGTTCGCCACCATGGCTAGGGCTTCTTGCTCCGTGATGGGCGCCCGAAATCGCCTCGTGTTTGCTCAGAAAATTCTCTACGTGTGCGCGATGGCGCTGCGTCGCGTCATCGTCCAATCGCTGCATTGCGTCATGAATTCCTGCATTTATGCGCTTCACAGCGCATGATGTGGCGGCTAGTGTGCGCGCCGTGGTTGGGTAGGAACGGGCGGGACTCTCCCTCACGGCGTCGAGGTTTACGACCTCGACAGCTGACGACGCAGCCCGTGTGCTGTGAGAAGACCTCGCCCGTGAAACGACGAAAAGGACGGCTCATGTCTGAGGTACGCGGTCTTGATCATGAAACCTTGCAGCTCACCCTCGACACGCTTCGCAGCTGGTCTAAGGATAAACTCAAAGATGAGGTGCTGCTGGATCTTGATGAGAAGGATGTCTTTCCTGAGGAGCTCGTGCGCGCCATCGGCAGCGAGGAGCTCGGCATCCAGCTGATCTTCATCCCCGAACGTTTCGGGGGAATGGAGGGCGGCGCCTTCGACGTTTACCGCGTCTGTGAAGAGATGGGGCGCATCGATCTTGGCATCGCCACGGGAGTCCTCGCCACCTTCCTTGGCAGCGATCCCATCGTCTATGGGGGCACCGAGGAGCAGAAGGCGCGGTGGTTGAGCGCCATCGCCGAAGAGGGTCTCTTGATGGCCTATGGCGCCACGGAGCCCCAAGCGGGCAGCGACCTGGGCGCTCTGCGCACGACGGCCACCCCCGTGGAAGAAGATGGTGTGGTGGTGGGCTACACGATCAACGGCAACAAACAGTGGATCAGCAACGGCGGCTACGCCGACCTCTATACAGTGCTCGCCAAGACCCCGGCGGGTCCTACCTGGTTTGTCGTCGATCGTGACACCGAGGGTCTGAGCTGGGGCAACCCGGAGGACAAGCACGGCATCCGCGCTAGCAACACCTCTGCCCTTTCTTTCGACGAGATGTTCGTTGGCGTGGACCGTCTGGTTGGAGGCGTGGAGGGGCAGGGCCTGGTGCAGGCGCAGCTCGTCTTTGGCTTCACCCGTTTGATGGTGGCGGCCTTCGGGCTCGGCGCAGGTTGGGCGGCGCTGGACCGCGCGATCCCCTATTCTGTAGACCGCAAACAAGGTGGGAGTCCGCTCTCTGAAAAGCAGGGCTTCACCCACAAGCTGATCGTGCCGCACGTTGTGCGCCTTGAGGCGTCGCGCGCGTATCTCGAGGCCACCGCTGAGCGCCTCGACAGCGAAGACGGCAACCTCAACACCGAGGGAGCCATCGCCAAATACCTCGCCACCGAGGCGGGTGATGCAGCGGCAGACGCGGCGATTCAAGCCCTGGGCGGTTACGGCTACACCAAAGAATATATGGTCGAGAAGTACAAGCGTGACGTGCGCATCACCCGCATCTACGAGGGGACCTCCGAGATCATGGAGATGACCATCGCGCGTGACCGCTGGCAGATTCACCTCAAGAGCCGTGGGGAACACTACCACCAGCGTGCACGTGAGCTCGAAGCGCTGCACGCCGCGGCACCCGAAAGTGGCGCCAAGACCGCAGCCCTGGCGCACCACGCGTTGGCCGAGGTGATGGAGCGTTCCCGTACGCAGCGACTCACCCGCAATCAGCACGTGCTCTTCCGTCTGGGAGAGCTCATCGCTTACACCGAGGGGGCTGGCGCGTTGGTGGAGCGCGCCATTCGCCACGCCAAGGGCGACTTGAACGCCAAGGGCGACAAACGCTTCACAGCGCC
>JAFCZD010000131.1 GCA_019314525.1 Deltaproteobacteria bacterium | reverse complement strand
TCGAGTTCGAGGGCGAAGAAGCTGCTCAGGCTGCTGGTGACGAGCTCGTCGTCGTCCACCACCATCACCTTGGCGGCCGCAATCTGCTCTGGGGATAGCTCAAAGGGCGAGGTCACATAGGCTCCGATGCAGTCGGGACTATTGTGCCCACAGTCGGTGGGGTGCGCAACGGGTGTAATCTCCCAGCAAAGAAACGCCAAGGAAGCGGTCAGAAACCCATCTAGGCTCTTTCGCGCCACCAGGCATGAGCGTCGGCAGCCGTCCACCGTGGACGGGGGTGGAGCTTCTCTAGTTGCCTGCCGAAGATGCGGGCGCTTCCAGGGCGCTGGGCTGGGTCTTTGGCCAGGGCGCGCAGGACCAACGCGTCGAGCGCTGGAGGGACAGGATGTGGCGCATTCTCTGAGGGCGGGGTGGGGGAGGCGTGGAGATGTTCACGCAGGGTGGCCAGGGCGTTTTCGCCGGTGAAGACGGGGCGTCCTGTGAGGGCAAAATGAGCCACGCAACCCAGAGCGTAGATGTCGGCGCGCGGATCTACCCGGCGCTCACCGCCCGCCATCTCTGGCGCGGCGTAGGCAGCGGTGAGGCCGAAGAGGGTGGTGGCGGTGATGGGCTGAGTGTGATCGTCGTCATGGGGCGACGCGAGACCAAAATCGAGCAGCTTCAGGGTGTCTGGGGTAGGGCTGGTGTGAGAGATGAAGATGTTGGACGGCTTGAGGTCGCAGTGCACGAGATTCGCAGCGTGGGTCACCTCCAAGGCGTCGCAGAGCTGTTTCAAGAGATGGATCGCGCGCGCAGCTGGGAGGGGGCCATGGCCAGCTACCAGCCGCTGCAGGTAGTAGATGCGCCCTTCTGTGTCGCGTCCGTGCTCATGGATGGCGACCACATGGGGAGAGCGCAGCGCGGCGAGGGCGCGGGCCTCTCGCGAGAAGCGTCTTTCGAAGAGCGCCTGTGTCTTCTCATCTGCGCTCAGGCTTGGGCGAAGGAGTTTGATCGCCGCCCGGCGCCGCAGCAGCCGATGCCGCGCAGACCAGACTTCACCCATGCCCCCGTGACCGAGGCGACGCTCCAGGACGTAGGGGCCAACCCGATGTCCAGCTTGGGGCCCCAAGGGGCTATCCCCTGCACGATGTAGCACCCGCACCAGCAGCAGCGCCATGAGGGCCGCGCCGAAGTTGGGCAGGGCCAAAAACGCGATGGTAGAGGGCTCCGGTAGCGGGTTGCCGTAGAGCGCGCTGATCCCCAGCGCGAGGGGGCCGGAGATGGCTGACGCGAAGGCGAAGATCGCCGTGTGCATCCAAGAGCTGCGTACCACCAGCGGGAAGACGACGATCCACAGACACACCCACGAGATGGTGCGCACCAGGTGGTAGTCGACCTGGGCAGCCGGCGCCCAGGGGCTCAACTGCGCCGAGAGTTCGATGCCCAGGCTGACGAGCACACCGTAGACGAGCCCCAGGGTCTCGAGCAGGCGTGCGCTGAACCAGCGTCGATAGACGCCGAGGGCGAGCAGCGACGAGAGCGCGATGAGCGTCAGGCTGACGCCGTTTTTTGCCACCTGCTGTGGAGGCAGCGCGTGACCCAGCGCGCGGTTGATGCCGTCGAGCAGAAGAGACGCACAGAGCACAGCACAGAGGCCGCAGGCGAGCTGGGCGAGGTCTCGGGCTGAGCCATGCGCTGTTTTGGAGACCTGCGTGTCCAGGGTGCGGCGGGGCAGGGGGGCGAGGGCTGGGTTCAGGGCGCGCGTGTTCATGCTGGCGCTCCATAGCCGAGCTTACGAATGCGGAACGTCTTCATTTTGTGCACCAGGGTGCGACGAGAGAGCTGAAGCTGCCGGGCCGCCTGACTTTGGTTTCCGTCGCAGGCGAGCAGGGCGTCGAGGATTAGCTTTTTCTCGAAGTGCACGACCTGCTCTTTGAAGGGGGCCGAGGCTGAGCCCGCACCAAGGCCTGGTCCTCGAGTGGGCAAAGCCCCCACCAGCTCCTCGAGGCCGATGACGTCTCCTTCGGCGAGCGCCACGGCACGCTCTATGACGTTGCGCAGCTCCCGTACGTTGCCCGGCCAGAGGTGGCGTTTCAGTGCGTGCACCGCCTCAGCGGCGAGGGTAATCTTTGCGCCTGAGGCCCCCTCGAGGAAGGCCTGGGCGAGGTCTGTGATCTCGTCCGGATGGTTGCGCAAAGGGGGCACGACGATCTCGAAGCCGCGCAGTCGAAAGAGAAGATCTGCGCGAAACTCACCTCGCTCGACCATGGCTTCGAGAGCGCGGTTGGTGGCGGCCACGATCTGCGCGTCACTTTGGAGGACCTCTTGACCGCCCACGCGGCAGAAGCGTCCGTCCTCCAGAGCACGGAGCAGCGCCGCTTGAGCATGCGGGGGAAGATCGCCCACCTCATCGAGAAAGAGCGTTCCGCCATGAGCCACTTCGAGGGCGCCCATTTGGCGCTGAACAGCCCCCGTGAAGGCCCCCTTCTCATGGCCGAAGAGGGTGCTCTCCACGAGGCCCGCAGGGATCGCCGCGCAGTTGATGACGTGCATTGTCTTTGCCGTGCGTGGCCCAAGTTGATGTAAACGACGGGCCACGAGGTCTTTGCCCACGCCGGTCTCTCCGCGCAGGAGCACGCTCAGGCCGGCCTTGGCGACGCGCTCGAGGAGCGGCTGGAGGGCCGCGAGGCTTGGGCGCAAGGTGCGTCGCTCTTTGGTGCGGGTGTGTGCGGCTCTTGGGCGCAGCGGCGGATGAAGGCATGCTTCAAGGAGCTGCTGCACCGAGGTTCCGTCCTGGGGGAAGGCAGCGAGCTTCAGGTCGTGTTCTGGCAGGTCTGCGCTCTGCAAGAGGGCAGCGGCGGCGCTGATGTCCAGAGCGGGCAGCAAGACCTCGAGGCTCTCTTCGGCGTAGAGGCCGAGCACGTCGAAGGAGCGCAGTTGGGCCGAGAGGCTCGCTCCCCAAAGCCCTGCATGGCTTGAGGCGTGGGAGCTGCGCAAGAGGGCGAGGGTCATCACTTGCCGCGTGGCGCGAGCGCGAGCCAGCTCTTGTTCTGCGCGATGACAGAAGTCTGCGTGGCCCATCAGCGTGGGTGTTCCACCCCTCTGGAGGGTGGCGCAGACGCAGCCGAGGCGCAGCAGGGCTCCTGGACGCAGCGTTCGTCGCGCCACTCGTTCTTCGTCGACGTAGAGCCCATTGGTGGAGCCGAGGTCTTCGACGACCACCTTCTGACCTGTGACGCTCACGCGGGCGTGGATCCCCGAGACGCTGCTCTCAGCGAGCACGACATCAGCCGCAGCAGCGCGGCCCAAGGTGAAGCAGGCCCCGTCAGGGAGAGGAAGCGCCACGCTGCCGTCGCGAAGGAAGAGCGCGAGTTGCAGGGGACTCGCCGTGGGAGTGGCCCCAAAGTCCACGTATTTGATGCCTCCCTCGAAGGGCTCAGTGCTCACCATGGAACTCTTGGGTTCTCCAAACATCGATTCACTCCCACCAGGCGGTGATGCAGACGCCAGGCCAGAAGTTGAGCGTGTGTTTTCAGCGACTTAGTTATGCAGTCAGCCGCCAGCCTGTGAACACATGGGCACGTCGTGAAGAGCTGTTCACGATTGGAGGTTCACGATTGGAGGGATGTGAGCAAAAGCTGCTCAACTGCGCGAAGGCGGGATGCCCTTCTGGCAGCACATGGCGTTGGGTCATGAATATATCCCTCATGATGTCAGCGAGGTAGCGCTCTAGGTCATGGTGGTCCAGCTCTTGCGAAGCATGGGCGCAGAGCAAGACCAAGGAGCGCGCCATGATGACGATGAGTTTCGCTACAAGTTCCGATCCCAAGCGCCAACGTGTGCGCCGTGGGCGGCGTCTGGCCCAGGGCTACGCTATGGCCGAGGAGATTGCGCCGTGGGTGCGTGGTGCCCATCACCTCGCCGACGTGGGCTGTGGCGATGGCACGATCGCCTATCACCTTTCAGCGTTGGTGGGATGTGAGGTGCAGGGCTTTGACGTGGGGCCGGCGACAGTGGCACCCATCCCCTATGAGGCCTTCGATGGTGTGCACCTACCCGCCGAGAGTCAGCAATTCGACGCGCTCCTGCTCTGCTATGTGTTGCACCACGCCCAGGATGCCAGCGCTCTGCTGGCGGAGGTGGCTCGGGTGCTAGAGCCCGGCGGACGGGTGGTGGTCTACGAAGACGTGCCGGCGACATGGTTCGATCGTGTTTGTTGCTGGCGTCACGAGCGGCGCTGGTTGCAGCGCACAGGCCCCTGCACGTTCGAGATGCCTCGTGACTGGGAGCGGACCTTCGAGGCATATGGGCTGAAGGTGCTGGCTCGGCGCGCACTCTCGCGCTGGCGCGATCCCACACACCCCGTCGAGCGTGTGGCTTGGGTGCTCGAACGATGTTTGGCGTAAACTCTGGGGCAAGAGGTCTCCGAGCGCGAGACCCGCATGGGCGCGGTCTAGAGAACGGTCACGGTCCCGCTGAAGCTCAAGTACTTCACGGTGTAGGTTCCTGGCGCGACAGGCGCGAGGCTAACCGTGAAGTCCCAGCAGGCGGTCCAGCAGGCGCCGCTGCCGGTCTTATCCACGCTCAGCTCGAGCGTTGTTCCCGTGTGGGTGACCGCTGCTGTATGCCCGCCGCAGGTTCCTGGGACGTCGGAGCTTGGGATCTGATTCAGGGTGACGGTGATAGTCCCCTTCGAAGCCGTCACCTTCATGGAGGCGTCCTCGCAGGTCGTGCCGCCTTGATACCACTCCTCGTCGGTTATCGCGGCGTTGATGGTGGGCGGAGGTGCGCAATCCCCGGGGCAGTTCACCGGCGTTTCCCCCGGATCACAGGTTCCATTCCCACAATCGGGTTTGGGGCAGTCTTGGGGACAATTGCAATAGTTCTCACCTTGGCCACACGTAGCATCTCCGCATTGGGTGCAGACGTAGCAGGGGCAGTCGGGTTGGGCACATCCTCCGTTCCCATCGGGGATCGCATCCGTGACGGGGACCAGAGATTCGCAACACCTGCCCGCAGGCTCGGGATCGGTGAACTTGCCGCCTTCCGGCACACAAGCGGTTCCGTCAGGGAGCAGACCGTCCCCCAGGAGCATGTCCAGCTTGCCTGTGGTGTCCAGCTTGCCTCTCGCGTCACGATGGAGGTCTGCCTGAGATCCATCTGCGGCCATGAGATCTGCCGATGAATGATCGACCGTCGCGTCCTGGATAGGAGGCAAGCTGTCTACACAGCCTCCTACGAAAACCAAAAGTGTCAAAGAGGTGAGAATCGGCTTCATCGGGTTCTTCCTTTGCTTCTGGGTCCCCGTGCACGCCACGTCAGTCGGTTGACTGAGTGTTTCATGCGTATTGTGCATCTTCGCTACGCAAAGGGGTAGGGGGGGGCAATCGCGATTTACGGATCTGCGAGAGGGCAGGGTAGGTGCGATCCGCAAAGCGCCAGCCGCCAACAGCCCTATTCGACGAAGGTCGCCAACGTCCCATCGTCCTCCATCGCTACCTCGGCCTCTTCTACCACCCGCGGCGATCGCCGGCGCGCGAGACCCAGGCGGATCAGATCCGCGCGACGAGTGAAGATCGCCCGCGCCATGCCACGCCAATCCTGAAGCCACAGCTTCAAGCGATGGGCCACGTCCATGCGCGTCGTCTCCCAAGCGTCGAGACCACCATCGGCCAGCGCAGGCGCGATACCCGTGGCGGCGGTGATGAGCGCGCGCAGATGCTGCTCCCCCTCTTTGGTGAGGATATTGCGCTCGGCGAGGGCCTGCGCGCAGAGTCGGTCCCGATCCTTATGCGTCGCCCGATTGGAATCCGTGCCGTCGCGGGAGCGTCAACGAAGCCCCCAAACGAATCGTTTACCCCCGCCGTTGACGCTTTTGAGGGGCGTGGCGAGGGCGGGAGCGTCAACGAAGCCCCCAAACGAATCGTTTACCCCCGCCGTTGACGTTTTCGAGGGGCGTGGCGAGGGCGGGAGCGTCAACGAAGCCCCAAACGAATCGTTTACCCTTGGCGTTGGGTCTGTGAGCTACCCGCCGCTCACACCCCTTTGGCAATATCCGCCAGCAAGCGCAAGCGCTCCACCATCTCCTTGAAGATCGCCTGGACGATATTCGCGCGATCTGCCAGCAGCTCGACGAACTCCTCGCGGTCCACCTTGAGCAGGGTGCTGGGCTCTAGGGTGGTGGCCGAGGCCACGCGCGGCGCTTCGTCCACCAGCGCCCAGCTACCGAACGCCTCCCCGGCGCCGAGGGTCGCGATCTCCTCGTCACCGCGGTGCAGCTTCACGCTGCCTTTGAGCACCACGTAGAGCGCGTCGGGGGTGTCTCCCTCGTTGTAGGCGACGCCATTGGCACCCATCTCGATCTCCTCGGAGATCTGCGCCACATAGGCGAGGTCCTCGGTGGAGGCTCGCTGCAGCACGTCGACGGATTGCAAGACGAGGGCCTTTTCGATCGCGGTCAGTCCCATGGGCAGCTCCTCAGGGTCGGGGTCGCCAACCTGGCTCAGCGCACGCTTGCAGCCTGCAGCAACCCAGGGGGGCGAGATGTCACGTGCGGCGCGCAGCGCGTTGGCCAGCTGGGGTAGGTTCTTTTCACCAGCCTGGTGGGCGGCCATGGCGCGCAGCGCGAGGTCTGGCCCCACCAGCAGCCTGCGTAGCAGGTCTGCCGTGCTCTCGTTACCCAGCCCTGGCCAGCGGCGTGCAGCTTCCCTCAAATGCTCGGCGGAGTTGTCTTCCACCAAGGGCAGGAAGCGACTTTTGAGCTCTGGCGGTAGCAGGTTGTCGAGAAACTCGCTCCCGCTCGCGCGGATCGCTCGATGCGGGCTGCGGAGACCACGATGCGCGTCGCGGATATCGTTCAGATCGTAGCGCAGAGAGAGCAGACGGAAGACATGCCCCATATGTTGCTCCACGCTCTCTTTCAGCGTGCGGGCCAGCAGGTCGTCTGGGCGTGGTGATCGACGTGCGGAAGACCAAGACCCCAGCCGCAGGTAGAGCAGGGCTCGATAGGCTTCTATAAGTTCCTTGTCGAGGAGGTCTTCAAGGGGCTTGGCGTCGAGTTTCAGGGTGACATGCCCTCGCAGGCGCACCAGGGCGCGGAGGGTTGGTCCGCGTAGCTGAGGGACCTCACGGGCGAAGTCCATCAGAGGCGCACCTGCTGACGCGTCGCGGCTCGCACCCAGCACGCGAATGATGGCAGAGCGGGTCGCGTCATCTGCGCCTTGGTAGGCCAACTTTGTGAGCAACGCTGGGACCGCGGCGCTGCCAAAGCTGCGCAAGGCGTCCATGGCCGCGGGCCGGCAGCCGCAGCGCGACAAGAGTTCGATGGCCTGGGGAATCAACGTCTCGGCGTGGCTGTCGCCCATGGCAGCGAGGGCGGCGTTGACCAGCTCTGCCTCATGTCCATCGAGGGCTGGGCGCAGCAGGCGCGCCGCCATGGCGGTAGGCGCGGCGCCGAGCTGACGCACGAGCTTCAAGCGGCTTTGCAGCGGGAGCAGGTCGAGGGCCTCTTCTATCGCGCTGGCCGCATCCTCTGCGTCGTGTGGGATACCGAGCTGGATCAGCTGGATCGTGGTGGCATCGAGCTGGGTGTCGCGTTGTGCTGCACGCGCCAGTTTGCTCACCAAGGGGTCCTCACCGCTTGGTGCTGTGACCCGGAGGTAGATGATCGTGGCACGACGCACCGGTGATGAGGGGGATATCAAGCAGCCCACAGCGGCTTCACGGTGGGCCTCGTCTTTGTGCATCGTGAGCAGCTCGAGGGTCTGTACGGCGAGGGGCTCATTGCCATGGGAGAGGGGTCTTTCGAGGTTGGGCAGCGCCCCGGTCCAACCATGGTCGAGCAGATAGAGGGCGAAGGAGAGCTGGCGTGCGTCGTCGCTCTGCAGCGCCTGGGTGACGGTGCGTCGTGCGTCGGCGTCGAGCAGGGAGTCGCCCAGGCCTTCGAGAGAGAGCTCACGACGCGCGAGCATGCCGCGGAAGGCGTTGACATAGGCGAGGCGTGCGCGCAGGAGGATCGCCACCCAGAGGAGCACCAAGATCAGCACGGCGATGGACACCAGGTGGATGCGCGAGGGCGCGCTCAAGCCAAAGCTCGCCAGGAGCAACCAGATCAGCCCTGTGATGCCCGTGCCGAGGCGGTCCATCACGGTGTCAACGAAGGCCTTGCCTTGCTCTTTGATGTGGCGGGAGACGGGCATCCACATCAACTCGAAGGAGGCCTTGTCGATGGCGAAGCGCAGGCCGCCCTCTGCGACCTTGGCGCTGCTCGCGGCGAAGAGTCGACTCAGGCCTGGGACTAGGGGATGCACAAGGATCAACGCGGAGCCTGCCATCACGCTCAGGGGGAGCAACAGCAAACCCCACCGCACGCCGAAGCGACGCAGCACGAAGCCCGTAAGCAGCAGCTGCAAGCCGAAGGAGATGCCCGAGAGGATCGCGTAGAGGCTGCCGAAGTAGCGGGTCATGGCATCAGCGTCGCCAGCGAACCTCGCCTGCACGATGCCCTTGAACTGCCAATCGAGCAGAGTGGTGGCGATGGTAGAAAAGAGCAGCATCAACGCCAAGAGGCCGACGTAGGGGTTGTCCACCAGGGTTTTGAACCCACCTGTGGAGGGCTCCTCATCACGCCCCTTACGCTGGCCGCTGGGAAGCTCCTCAGCGCGGCGCATGGGCCAGACGAGGCGGGCGAGCAGCGCTTCTAAGAGCAGCATGCCCGCGGCCACGAGCAGCAGTCCACGGCTGCCCATATGATCGGCGAGGCGCTGGGAGAGCAGCCCGCCGGCGACGCCGCCGAGGATCGCGCCGGCGCCCACGAGGCCGAAGAGACGCTTGGCTTCACGCGCGTCGAAGAGGTCGCTGGCGAGCAGCCAGAACTGCATCACCAAAAAAACGCCGAAGATGCTCGACCAGATGTAGAGCACCCACGGCAGCAGCGCCGAGAGTGAGGGTGCCCCGAGGCCAAACCAGATCACCACCAGGCTCGCCGCCACGAGCAGGTTGGTGCCCCCGATGAGCGTTGTGCGTGAGAGGCCGCGGGTGGCGCGTAGGTAAAGAGAGACGATGAAGGTGGTGACCAGCGCGAGCCCCATGGCGATGAAGCTGAGGGACGTGACGGAGAAGCGGCTGAGAAAGATCGCGTCACGGACAGATTTGACGACGGTATAAGCGCCCACCACCAGCATCAACATGCAGCAGGCGAGCAGCGCGCGCTTCCACTCACCAGGGCGGACATCCCAAAGCTTCAACATCGCTGCCTGCCGCTGCTATGAGAGAGGTGAGAGGGGGGAGTGGAAGGTCATCTGCAGTGAAAGCTGCCTCCTCTGCCAGAGGGTGTCAACAAGATGAGTGTCAACAAGATGAGTGTCAACGGAGTGTTAGCGGGGGCGTAGGTGCTGACAGTAGACCGTCCAGATCTGGGGTGAGCGCTGACGCGTGAGCAGAAAAGCCAAAAAGGCCAGATAATGCGGCTGCTTGGGCTTTTTGCGCAGTCGCATATGTGCCTCTCGGGGGGTCCGATTGGCTTTATGATGGTTGCAGTCCTTACACGCGGTGACGATATTCTGCCAGTTGGTGGGCCCACCGCGTGAGCGTGGGATCACATGATCGAGGGTTAGCTGTGGTGTAGGTTTGTGATCACCACAGTACTGACAACGCCAGCGATCTCGCGCCAGCACGTTTTCTCGGGAGAACTTCACGTGTTTGGGACGCAGGGCCAAGGCCCCCACGAGGCGCACGACGGAGGGGAGCTTGAGCACGAGTCGCACACTGCGTACCTCGCGATCGTAGGTCTCCACAACCTCGACCTTATCTAATATTTGTAGTCTAATCGCACGTTTCCATGAAATGACGGTCAGCGGTTGATAGCCGCGGGTCAGCAGTAGCGTGCGATGGGTTTGCAGTGCTTTTGCTAACATGGTCAGTTGTCCTAGGGTATCGAGTTCTGTGGGGTCCTTTACTTAATTATAGCGGCTAAGTCGCATCCTGCGACCCCCCTTGACGTGTGCGCGCTGTCTTTGGATCATGCAGCTGTGGCGCTGAGCCACCAGAGGACATGGGGTGAATGATGAGAGGTTTTGCTCGTGTTGCTGCGGCTGTGCCGCGTTGCGGTGTCACCGATTTTGATAACAATCGCCGAGCGACGTTGGAACTCTGGCAGCGAGCCGACGAAGAGGGCTGTGCCGTGGTGGTCTTTCCAGAGCTGGGCCTCTCCTCCTACACAGCGCGCGATCTCTTCTTTGACCGTCACCTCCTCGATAGCTGTGAGCGGGTGCTGCTCGAATTGAGCGCTGCGGGGCGTGACCTTGCTCCCATGGCTATCGTTGGCCTTCCGCTGCGTGTGGGCGATGCCCTTTATAATGTGGCTGCCATGCTGCAGGGGGGAGAGGTGCTGGGGATCGTGCCCAAGACCTACCTGCCCAATCATCGTGAGTTCGAGGAGCGACGCTGGTTTCGGCCGGGCAGCGAGGTTACCTCAGGGGCATCCATTCACCTCGCTGGACAGGAGATCCCCTTCGGCACCGATGTGCTCTTTCGCGCCGAGGCTGTGCCAGATTTCGTGGTGGGCGTCGAGCTTTGCGAAGATTTCTGCACGCAATTGCCGCCCAGCGCGTATCAGGTTTCTGCAGGCGCGACGGTCATTTGTAACCTCTCGGCCTCCAACTTCACCATTGGAAAAGCCGAGCTGCGGCGATTGCTGGCCCGTAGCGCGTCGGACCGAGGAAAGTGCGCGTATGTGTATGTTGCGGCGGGGCCGGGGGAGTCATCCACAGACCTCGCTTTCGACGCGGACGCCTTCATCTGCGAAAATGGGCAGGTGCTCGTGGAGTCGAAGCGCTTCTCCCGTGACAACCAGCTGGTGGTCATCGACGTGGACCTTGAGTCATTGATCCACGAACGTCTGGTGACCACGAGCTTTGGTGATTGCGCTGCGCAGCATCGGGGTGATTGGCGAGAGGTTGCCTTTGAGGCCGCAGCCGAAGTGGACAGCGAGCTGCGGCGGAAGGTCACACCTCACCCTTTCCTCCCAGCCGAGAGCGCGACCCTCGCCACGCGTTGCTGGGAAACTTTCGAGATCCAGACCCATGCGTTGGTCACCCGACTGCAGGCCACGGGCCTCGACACCCTCGTGCTCGGCGTCTCCGGGGGGCTGGACTCGACCCATGCGGCCCTGGTCAGCGCTGCGGCCCTCGATCAGTTGGGTGTGTCACGCGAGAACTTGATCTGCGTCACCATGCCAGGGTTGGGTACGAGCGCCTCCACACGAGAGAACGCCGAGCGTTTGATCGTCGCCCTCGGCGCTGAGATGAAGGAAATCCCCGTCTCGGAGGCCTCGCTCCTTGTGTTGGCGGACATCGGCCATCCCGCCGCGGAGGCGTTGGATAGCGTGGAAGATCTGCTTGAGCGTTTGCGGGAGGAGCCTGACCTTGGAGACGTTACGCTGGAGAACGTCCAGGCGCGCTTGCGCACGCTCTTGTTGATGTCCCTGGCCAATATGCATGGTGGTTTGGTGGTGGGCACGGGGGACCTTTCAGAGAAGGCGCTGGGTTGGGCCACCTATGCTGGGGATCAGATCTCCATGTATGACGTCAACGCTGGGGTGCCCAAGACGCTGATCCAATTTGTGATCCGTTGGGTTGCCAACGAGCGCGTCGCCAGCTGGTCGCAGACAAGCGGAGAGGTGCTGCGCGAGACGCTCTTTTCGATCCTCGATACCCCCATCTCCCCCGAACTTCTGCCTGCGGACGCCGCGGGTGAGATTTCTCAGCTTACAGAGGACACCATTGGCCCCTATGAGCTGCACGATTTCTTTCTTTATCACCTCGTGCGGCACGGGGCGCGCCCCACGCGGGTGCTCGATCTGGCCACCGTCGCCTTCGCCGGGAGCTACCCCCGTGAGGTGCTGAAGAGGTGGTTTGGAGTTTTTGTGCGCCGCTTCTTCTCCAACCAGTTCAAGCGCTCGTGCACGGCAGATGGTCCCAAGGTAGGCATGGTGGCGCTCTCACCCCGTGGTGATTGGCGCATGCCCTCGGATGCGCGCTTCCGTTCCTGGCTCGAGGAGATCGAGAGCTACTAGCTCTTTGTCGCTAGCTCAAGACCACCACTAGGCTGAGCACGATCACGGCGACCATTAGCCCAGCTGCGGTGAAAAGCAGTGTGCGCTGTTGAACGCGTTGGGCGTCCAATAAGCGTGGGTCGATGAAGGGGCGGTCCCCCGTAATCAGCTCGGTGTGCTCGTCTTCAGTGATCAGGAGGTCGGTGTCAACGCAGACCATCGGGATCGTTGTGCCCACGGCCTCTTCTTCTTCTCCTAGGGGAGGCGTCGTTTCCTCTGTGTCGCTGAGCACCATGGGCATTTCGCTGGTCGTGCGGGTCTCTTCGCTCTCCACCACCGTTTGGGCCTGCCGAAAATCCACCTGGGTCTTTGCTTCATCGAGGTCGTTGCTGGCCTGGGGCCTGGCCCGGACGCCCTTGGGCAGGAGGCTCTGACCGTAGGGCATGGGCAGTGTTTCTGAGGGAGAGAGCCCCTTGGCACCGTCAATGGGCGGATCCCCAGCCGGATCCCCAGGCGGTGGCAGCGTGTCTTTGACCGCGAAATCATCGGGTATAGCCCGTCCAACGGCCGCGTGAGGCTGCAA
>JAFCZD010000544.1 GCA_019314525.1 Deltaproteobacteria bacterium | reverse complement strand
CTTTACAGCTTGCGCCTTGTTTTTGTCTTAGCGAGCTTCTGCGCCATCAGCGGCTGCACCGAATCGCGCACAGGGTTCGATGTCTCGCTCGTGGTCGATGAAACGCTGAGCATCAACCCGTTCATTATCTCGGCCGAGGCCCTCGGCGAGAGTACGGATCCTCTGCTGACGAGCGACTCCCAGGGTGTGCTCTTGGTGGTGCCCGAGAGTTGGGCTGGCGAGCAGGCGCGGATCATCGTGAAGGGCATCGCGCAAGGTGAGGTCGTCGCATATGGCAGCCTCAAGGCAACGGTGCGAGCCGGCGAACTACGCACCCTCGTGATCTTCATGGACACCCAAGGCTGTGAGGCCTCTTGCCAGGAGGGCTCTGTCGAATGTGTCAACGACGGGGTGCGGCGCTGTGAAGCCATGGCAGATGGCTGCGGTCGCTGGACGCCAGCGATCCCTTGCCCTGCGGATGCGCCCCATTGCAGCGACGGCGTTTGTGCCGCGAGCTGCTCGGATGAGTGTGAAGAGCACGAACGGCGCTGCACACCCGAAGCCACCTATCAGGTCTGTGGTCAGCACGACAGCGATGGCTGCCTCGAGTGGGGCTCAGCTCTCGCCTGCGCCAACGACGAAACCTGTGTTGAGGGCGCGTGCGTGCTCCAATGCGATGGCAAGCCTTGCCCCTGCGCTGCAGGAGAAACGCAACCTTGCGAGGCCTTGGGTCAATGCGAAAATGGCGTGCGCCGTTGTGTTGAGGGGCAATTCGGCCCCTGTGAGTGGGAGCGCGGGCCAACCTCAGAGGTCTGTGACGGCGAGGACAACGATTGCAACGGTCTCAAAGACGATGGGCTGATTGCGCCCGCCTGTCAGCGGCAAGCGGGCGTCTGTATTGGGGCACGCCAACGATGTGAGGGCGCGCGGGGCTGGAGTTCGTGTCGCAGCGAGGACTATACCCACGCGGCCGCCATCCTCGGGTTGACCTACGAAGTCGAGGAGACACGCTGCGATGAGCAAGACAACGATTGCGACGGCAAGACGGACGAGCCGGTCGCTTGCCAGCCTGACCCCTGTGGGGATGGCCGCTGTGAAGGTAACGAGACCCCGAACAACTGTCCGCAGGATTGTAAGGTGGTGCCTTGCGGAGATGGCACCTGCGCACCCAACGAGACACCAGAGAGCTGCCCCCAAGACTGTGCCAAGGTGTGCACCGAGGGCGAGACCCTATGCGTCAATGATGCAGCGCTGAGATACTGCAAAGAGGGCGTGTGGAAGCAGGCTTCTTGCGAAACGATATGTGCGTCGGAGTTGGGGGCAGAATCGGACGGATGTGCCTTCAGCATAGAGGCGGTGAAAGATATTTGCTTCTGCAGCAGCACAGCCCTCGTCGGTTATGTCTGCGCTTCCCACGCAGATTGTCTGGGTGGCACCGTCTGTGCGTTGCCGTCGACCGGCCTCAATGGCTACTGCACACGCCCCTGCCAGCTTCTTGGTGAAGCATGCATAGAGTTCTGGACCGGTGGTAACCTCCCCAGCACCGGCCTCTGCACGAATTTCGCGGGGAAACTTGGCTGCGAGGTCAGCTGCACCTTTGTCACACCGTGCCCCTCGCCACTGTATTGCTCGGGTTTGAGTGGGGGAATCTGCGTTGCACCTTGAGCTAGGGGGGGGCGGAACCTGACTCGCGCCATGATGCCCACAACACTAGCACTGAGCACGGCGAGTCTGCAGGTTTGACCAAGGCGCTGAACCCAATGTTGAGATAGGTTCCGGTGGCGTCCTGGAGAATTCGAATCTTCCGTACGCGAGTGACCCCTCTCACATGAAAGAAATGCCGCACACCTTGAGCCGATTTTTCTTCAGAGCTTCAACACTCCTTTGTGCACATGTGTCGTGGTACCCGAACCGTCGCAAAAAAGAGGGAAATATCACGCAACCTTTTCGACACGCGTCCGATAACCCCCCTGAACGCAATTGGAACCAGTCGAAAGGTGAAACCATGAAAACGCAACTGATCATTATTTCTTTGCTCCTCGCTCCTTTCACCCTGGCCTGCGGAGGTGACGAGTCCTCCAACAGGATCTTGGCCAACGGAGACACGCTAGAAGAAGCGAAGCAGTTTCCCTGGTGCGGGGGTAGCTATGACTGTGATGGCTCGATCCTGAGCTTAGAAGAGCATGATGGGGCCTGCCGGATGGGCGACTCCACGCTCAATCCCAACGGCGAGGTCATCGCACCCGACTACGATTTTACGATGACATGGGACTTCACAGCGAGCGGCGACCTCGAACTCTGCCTTGGTGGAAACGATCTAATTGCAGACTCTTGCTTCAGCTGCCCTTCTGTCTTCTAGGTTGGGGCTCTCAGGATACTCTCTGCAGCGAAACTCTCGCCTTCCACTGCAGTCAAACCACTGCACCAACCTGATCTCCACACAAATACCAGATAGAGCACATTCAGGGACACCAAGGGCCCGAAGGCCCCTGCCTCTGCGCTGGTGAACTGGTCGGTCTTCTCACCATCGATATACGCTAGCAGGTGACGCATTGCGGAGCGTCTACGCCTGAAACTATGCTTCGGACAATTTTTGCGACGACAATAATAGCGCTTTGATGCCCTCATCTTCGCAAATCGTCAATGCGGAATCATTTTGATCTGATACACGAAAGTCAGGATTGGCGTGATATTTTAGCAATACCTCGACGGCTTCAAACGAAATATACGATGTGGCATGAATCAACGGAGTCCAACCAAGAAAATCGGGTTGGTCTACTAGAGCTCCGCTATCAAGAAGAAGTTTCATCATTAGCACCATACCTTCACCATCTAGGTCCTGGAGTGCAAATATTAGGACACTCTCCCCCTCATCTTCTTCTTGAAAATTTACATTGGCGCCTTCATCTACTAAGTATTTAGTTAGGTCGTAGTGCCCACCCGAAACAGACCAACAAATTGCTGTCTTTCCCTCACAAAGCGTCTGATTAATATCAGCCCCAATGCCAACTAGCTCTTTAACTTTTTTGAGATTTCCTTTGATACATGCATCTTCGAGACTTAAAGATAGTAGATTATCCATTTTGGTTCTTTCGTTGCGATTGAGCTATCGGCACACTAAATAGTACGCCAAGGTAACTACAACGGTAACTATACGAGATTATGATCAAGACAAGCGTGGCGATAGCTTTTTCTGTGCGTGTTCGGGCTAGGTCACGAACGTGCTTCAGCCTGGCTGGTATTTGGATATTTTCATGTTGACGCTCCGCGGTGCAAAAATTACCGCCGCTCCTGGCCAGAGTGCAGCCGCCGCACCCACACCGGGCAAACCGAAGTTCGTCACAGCATCCTCGATACTCGACATCACCCACCAAAATGAAGGATATTCTTCTTATCCTCTTGGATGCGTTGTCAAAGCCGGTACGAAGTAGGACATTCGAGATTTGGAACGTCTCGCAGTTCAACTACCACGTCTTTCTACCGGTGGGTTCCGGTAGCATCGGTCTGCGTACCATCAATCGCAGGGCGCGCTTCGAGCAGGTGCAGGTTTTTGAACTCTATGAGGGTGGGTGAGCGATTCGCTCGAATGCTACTTCATCGGTGAAGGGAACTGTGATGAGAGGAAAGCTTTTCGGACTGACGCTAATCGTGACCTGCTTTGCCGTCGCTTGCGCTAGCGAAACAGGTCAGCGTGGTGACGTCGCGACGTTGACTGACGGAGGCCCCCGTGACTCCCGTGACGGGGCGACGGATGCCACGGACACCAGGGATGCAGGCAACGACGCCGACGGGGGTCCCCAGGCGAAGGTGGCCATTCAGCTCACAGTGGCTGATACCGTGCCCTCGGTGCTCGGTAGCGAGTATTGGAATCTGCTCTATGTGCCCAAGCAGCGGGCGCGAAAGCGTGAACTCGTCAGCGTGGGTGTGCCCATCGCCGATGAAAGCCAGGTGAGAGACGCGAGCGAATTTGGGCTTGAGGGCGC
>JAFCZD010000130.1 GCA_019314525.1 Deltaproteobacteria bacterium | reverse complement strand
GGCCGCTCTTGCATGAACCGAAGCCCTTGCAATCAGAGCTGAAACTACATGCGCCACACCAGCCCTTGCCGCATTTTCCCCAGCCCTTGCAATCCGAAGCGAAGCTGCAGCCACCACAGCGGCTCTTTTTGCATTTTCCATGGCTGCAATCAGAGCTGAAGCTGCACTTCTTCACTCCCAGGGCCTCGGCGGGCTCCTGAGCCACGGAGGTCGAAGGCTGCACGGAGGTCGAAGGCTGCACCGTCGCCTGCACCATGGCGGTGTCGGTCACATCTGCGCGAGCAACGCCCTGCTGAGTAGCGATAACACTGACGGAAAGGCAGAAAAAGAGGCCCACGATGATTGGTAGCTTATTCATGACGCTCCTCGATGGTTGTCCAGAAGGGACAACGGATAATGCCCCTGACAAACGGGCGAGTGGTACTTCAGCTTGGTGCTTCAGCTCACCCTACTACGAGGCGCTACCAGCCTTCTTGCTAATTCTTTGCGCCACAAAAGACCCAGCCCCGCAAGAGGGGGTAGGTGAAGGCTGCCCACACCAGCGCCATGCTCACTAAATGCAGCACCCGCAAGTCAAGGGGTGTCGTCAGCTTCAAGGCAGCAAAGAGCGCCGTCGCTAAACTCACCGCGCCCACGGCGACGAGGGCGTAGCGAGAAAGCTGAGTCGACGTGCGAGTTCCCCTGGATGTGGGCGCTGCGAAAGCCCAACGCCGGTTGATAGCGAAGTTGGCCAAAGCCCCAATAGCGCCGGAAAGCCAACGTGCGGCGATGAGCAGGGGCCCCGAGACAAAGAGGCTGAACAAGACGAAGACGCCGAGGTCCAGCCCGCTGGTGCCCACGCTGGTGGCGAGGCTACGCGGCAGCGAGCGCGCGGTCTGCATGATGCGCCTCCAAACGAGCACCTAAGAAGGTGCTGTAGTCTGTCAACTCTCTGCGCTCTCGCAATGCGCTGATGCGGCGCAAGATATGCGGCACCAACCCTGGTAAGCGCGCATCCTCTGGGTGCAACGCCACGCGGAGCAGCGGCTCCTTGGCGGCGAGCCGCTCCACACCGCGCATATAGATCCGCTTGCCGTAATCCACCAGCGAGTGGCCGGCGGCAAAGGTCAACCCCGGGGCATAAACGCGCTGGTTTGGCTTTTCTGCCGTCCACAACGAATCAAAGAATGCGCTGTAGGCAAAACCCTCTGCGGCCACGGCGGCGAGCGCCTGTTCGCTCTGCTGCCAAGCAGGTGCCACGAAGCCCAGGCTCGTCAAACCGCAATCCTCGAGGATGCGCCGGCCGCGCCGCAGACGCTTTCGCGCGCTGATGAAGTCGAGGTCAGCGAACTCTGCGCAACCACGGCTGTAGACGTGGTGCATCAGCGCCGCGCGAATGCCCCCTGGGTGCGGCCCCGATGCACGATGCGTGAGGCCATGCTGCACGATCTCCGCGCCGCTCTCGGCCAGCCCCTTGAGCCACTCAACAAAATGAGGCTGCTCACGAAGGTCCCAGCGGCGACCTTCACGTTCTTCGTATTCTGGCACCACGAGCAGCGTGGGGTGGGGCACACCCAAGCATGTGAGTTGGTGCACGAGGGAGTGCACCTCAGGCCAAAGCGCTGGCGTCACGTCGTGTACCTCCACCGTCATCTTCAACACGTCTTTGGCGCGGCTCATGACGACACCTCCCATGCCGCGGGAAGCGGCCGTTGATAGCGGCGCACACGAAACGCCTGACGCACTGTCTGCACCGCGAGTTCCCACAGATCCCGTGGGGTCATAGAGCTCGCCGGCCCATAGGCACATGAGATCGTCGCTGCTGCGATACGCAGCTCCTCACGTTGGGCCTGTGCGTGTCGCGCGAGGATCGCCAGCGACTCGTGCTCGATGCTGTATCCGCCCTCTTCGGGCAACTCTTCAGCCAACAGCATGGCGTGGGCCCACGAATAGATGCGCAAACCAGATTGCACATCGACGAAGTCAACACCCCCGATGAGCGCATAGCCCACGTTGACAAGCCCATTGGAGAAGCGCCGATGCAGGGGCATCTCCTGCTGGCAGCGGGCGCCAAGCACCACATCGTAATAGCGCAACAACCCACAGAGGGCCGGAAGCTCAGCGGGATCATGCTGGCCATCGCCATCGATCAACGCCACGACGTCCACGCAAACATCGTGGTCTCGCAAATAACGCAAGCCGCAGCGAATCGACCCTTGCTTACCGAGGTTCTGCTCGTTGTTGAGCACATGCAAGCGTGCGTTGCCCGCCTCGCCGTAGCGCGCCTGGAGCTTCTGCAAGACCTCCGCACTCCTGTCAGTAGAGGCGTCGTCGATGATCACGACAAACGCCGGCTCGATCTCCATGGTGCGCTCGATCAAGGCCTCGAGGTGTTGCGCTTCATTATAGGCAGGGATGAGGATCGCCACCTGCTGCTCCAGCTGTTGAGAGCCAGCTTCCTCAGATTTGATTAAAGAAACGGTCTGACAATGCACGCTCATGAGTGCCTCCATGCTCTTCCTGCTGGGGCTGTACTCAAGACTCATGCCAAGTCGGCAGACGGATGGTGATTGGCGAAAACACAGGCTTTTATCATCCACCCGTGTGCGATCACGCACACGGAGTGCGCAGCCCGCTACGCGCTTGTTGCGCAAGCTCGGTGACACTTGGTGGGGGCGTCAGCTCTCGACCCGGGCTGACGGAAGCTGGATGACGCCGCACTTGCAGTCCGTATCTCGTACGCTGCGCGATATCCAGCCACAAATGCCCAATGATCCCGATGCGAAAATGCTGGCGCCAAAACTGCACTCCAGAACTGCAACCTGCCAAGAGCGGGCGACCCACCCCAAAAAAGGAGACGAGATGGCCTACCCCATGCGCAGACGCAACGTGCTCGACCCTGATGAATGGCTTAACAAATGGGTGCAGCGCAAAGACGCGTGCTTGCCCAAGGTGAAGGTTCTTTCCCTCACGAGCGACACAGACTTTGCCGCCTACGATCAAGTCCCCGCCGCTTTGGCCAAGGCAGGACGCCGGGCCTCAGTGCAATGGCTCTGGTGTCTGCACTGTGGACGCTTCTTTCAAGCCAAGCACCTCGAGTTGGACATCCTTGGCAACTGGCAGCAATGCCCCTTCTACGACTGCGGTGCCGCAGGCTTCGACATCGACATCTTCAGCTGGAAATACGGCCTGCACGAAGCAGAGTGGCCACGCTCAGTGAGGGAGCTGCACTTCGGGTTGTGCATGCGGTGAGAGCTTCTGGAAGCATCACGCTGCCCCCGTGCTCCGGCCAGAGGGGCAGGTCAGGCCGTGAACTCGTCCTGGCGGCTGATCCCTTGACGAAAGCGTCTCGTGATCGCCACCGAGAGCAGGAACCACCCGATGCAGAGGCCGAGGGTTACCCAGCGCACCAAGGGGGTGGCGTGAAGCTGCACCAGGCCGAGGACCAAGATCGAGGCGCCGCCCTTGGCGATACGGTAGGTCAGCATGTCGACGATGGCCTTGCCCTGCGTCCGCTCACGGTAGGATAGCGGGATGTAGAGCATCTCCTTGGCAGCGCGAAAGAGCGTGTAGTCGAAGGCCTTGGAGGCAACTTTCATGGCGGCACCCACAATGAAAAGCGGAACGAGGCCGTAGGCGAGGACCATCGAGCCGAGGAGAAGGGGGATCGCCCAGAGGGTGAGCGGCACGCCAACAAGGCGAAGGGTGGGCCCCGTCGCCCCGTGCAAGAGCAGCGTCGACATCGAGATCGCTGCGTAGACCTCCCCGATGATAGCGGTCTTTGCGTCGAGGAGGGGATAGGCTGCGCTTACAAGGGCGTTGAAGTCGAAGTCGATCAGCGTGATGACGGTCTGAACGAGACCGATCAGGACCACCATCTGCAGCAGGTAGGCGCTCGCGCCCACGACAGAGAGGGCCTCACGGAAGCTGCCACGCAGGCCCGTGGCGGCGCTGGGTGCGCCGATGCCGGCATGTCTTCCGAGGAGGTAGGCCCCGGCCGCGACGGCGCTCAGAAGCGGTGTGAGTAACCAGATCGCGGCGGGAGATCCGTAGCGTTGAGCGATCCAACCCACCGCCAGATTCCCCGCGATGCCACCCACCGATCCGAGCACACCAAAAAAGCCATAGGCCCAGCGGGCCAGTCTGATAGGGAAGACAGAGTTGCTATAGCTGTAGAAGATCTCCACCAAGGCGACGATATAGAGATCCTTCCAAACGTAGAGCGCATAGCGCGAGCCCGGAAGCTTTGCCTCGGTGGCGACGATCAATGCGGCGAAGATAAGCCCTGAGAGCAGCGCGACGGCGGCGAAGAGCGTCAGGAGCCCAAAGCGCGTGACCCATCGGCTATAGACCCAGACGACCAAGGCCGACGCTGCGGCGACGAGGAGCCAAACGTAAGGGAGCGCTTCTTTGCCGTGCGCCTGTAAAAAGAGCGCTTCGGCAGCGGGCCGGGCGAGAGCGTAGCTAAGCATCAAGACGAAGCCGATGGCGCCGAGACCCGCCACACGCATCCGCAGAAGTCGTCTTGAGCCGACCTCCTCCAGGGGCTCTTGTCGCGCCTCTTCGGCAAGAGGTTGGCTCACACGCGACCCCAAGACGAAAAGAGCACCTCGTAGAAGACCGGCATGTCGGTGATGGCGGTAACGAGGGTGAAGGGGGCGCCACTCTCACTCACACGCACGAGACCCTCTCGTAGGTCGTCGACACCTGAGGCGCAGGCCATCTCGCGAACCTCGAAGAGCTCAGGGTGGGTCAACCAGACGGCGGGAAGGAGGTCCCAGAGGAAAAAATGGGGCACACCGTAGCGCGATCCAAAATGCGAAAGCCAACGTGCCACGAGCTCGACTCTCTCAGCGGGCCAGAGCGTGCGGGAAGAGAGCTCGGCGAGGTGTGTCGCCGCAAAGGGCGCCTGCAGACAAACGTGACCGCAAAAGAGCGCCACCCTCGTCGCCGCGGCACCTGTGGTCAGCACGCTTTGGGAGGCGTCAGCGTCGGCCGAGAGGTTCAGCTCATCGAGATCGCGCGAGCCCACGCGAAAGGGCTTATGGAGATAGCCTCCCATGCAGCTGAGCTGCCGCACGGCGGCAAAGAAACCCGCGTCACGGCGAGCCGCGCCGGCGATATTCCCCAGGGGGCCCGTCGCCAGGACGTCGATCTCGCCGGGGGCTCCGGTCACGGTCTCAGCGAGAAACGCCACAGCGTCGGTGTTGTCGTCGCCCGCCTCACGGGCGCCGGCGAAGACGGGAATCTCCGGTCTGTCGAGCTCAGAGAGGAGCCTCTGGGTGCACCGAAGTGCGTCCCCGACGGTCCCGTTACCGAAGGTCGTGGTGACACCCACCACGTCGAGTTCGGGTCGGCCGAGAAGATAAAGGAGGGTTAGACCGTCGTCGATCTCCGACAGGGGCTTGCCCATCGTGTTGTCGCAGTCATAGATCACACGACGTTTTTTGCGCTCACTCATCGGCTGCTCATGGCTTAGCACCCCAGAGCGAGGCAGCGTAGGGCGCGAAGAGGGCGCGCAGAAACGCCGGCTCGAGGTAGCGCGTGATCGTTCGGAAGGTATCGGCGTTTTTCAACGCGTGCTCGCCGCTTTGATAGCGGACCCAGGCCATCGCAGACCAGGAGATCCCCCGCAGGCAGTTGAAGGGATCGCGTCGTGCGACGCGGTCAACGATGGTATCGGCGAGGTGGCGATCAACCAGGGCGCTTCGGTAGGCGTCGAGGAAGCGTCGCCGCGCGGAAGCGTCGAGACGGACGTCGGTCTTCCAGAGCGTCGTCGTCGGAACCGCGAAGTGCGATAGGTCTTGTGATGGATCGCCCAAGAGCGCCTTTTCCCAGTCGATGAGGTGCAGCGTGCCAGCCTCACGGTTGGCGATGAAGTTGCCGGAATTCACCTCGGTGTTGATGACACAGCGCCAAGGGTCTGCGGCGAAGGCTGCGTCGCCGGCAGCGGCTGCCTCGTCGGCCCAGGCCAGAAGCTCATCGAAGAGGGCGCGTAGATCAGGGTCAGCTCCAGCGAAACCCTGGTAAACCGCGAGGAGCTCCCGACACTCGTCGAGCGTCTGACGCAGGGGGCGCTCCTCGGCGATCAGATGTTCGGTTTCGCTCTGTGTCGTTTTCAACTCATGGATCCGCGCGAAGAGTCGTCCCGCCGCCTCGAGATCCCGGTGATAGTTCAGGGGCTCGCCGGGGAGATAGTCCATCAGGAGGACCCCCCAGGCGATCTCACGCCGCGAGTTATCGACATAGTGCGCGACGGGTGTCACGCCGCTTTTTGCCAGAGCACAGAGGGTGCGGTACTCGTAGAGGATCTGGTCGTCGCGGCCGATCTGTGTGCCGACGTTGACGCGAAACACCCAGGAGCGAGCCCCCGCGCGCACCCGATAGTTCATGTTGTATTCGCCCTGGGCAAGGGGCTTGACGGCGAGGGCCGAGGCATCCCATCCGAGCAACGCAGGCAGACGCAACTGTTCTAGATAACGCCTTGCTACGGGGAGCGTCTCGTCGATCAGCATCTGCCGATGGTATCGAAAAAGGGACGCCCCGTCAGGGGCTCGTTCGGTGTTAGGGGCTCTAGCGGCGGCGACGGATGATGATCGCGAGGCCCGCGAGGGCCAGAAAAAGGAACCAGCTTGACGGTTGCGTAGGATGGGTGTGACAGCCACAGCCATCGTCGTGGCAGGGCTCACAGGTCTGGCAGCTTCCGGTGTCGTTGCCCGCATCTGTCCGAGCGTCGGCGCTGATCCCTGCGTCTGTGTTTGGGCCCACGCCATCAACACCCCCATCTACGAGGTCTCCACCGTCCACGCCTCCATCGGCAGGCCCCTCGCCGCTGAGGTTTTTGAACGCCTCGGCGATGACCCAACCTGGGCTGCCCTGCGCTGAGAAGTGATAGGCTCCTGCGTGGGCCTCGCCCAAGCGGTCAGTCCCATCGAAGTCAACGGCCACCACGTGCGTGGCGTCTCCGCCAGCGACCAGAGCACCACCGGCCTTGGGGTAGAGGTTGATCGGTGGCGCGCCAGCCCAGTGGGCGTCGACGAAGTCGGCGGCAAGGTTGCCTTCGGTGATCGAGTACTGCCCCCCAGCCACCCCTCCTACGCCCACATTCCCACTCACCACGACCTGGCTAAAATCCCCGTTTACCGGGTTGATCGCGGCGCCCGCTTGAGCGTAGAGGGCGTTATTGGCGATCACTACAGACCCTGTGACGCCACGCAGGGCGATGGCGTTCTGGCCGGCTTGCAGCACAGTGTTGTGGCGTATCACCAAGTTGGAGGGGCTGCCAGCCTGGTGTGCTTGCAGCGCGATGCCCTCATACGCCGCCTCAAGGATGATGTTGTTCTCAATAACAGCGTCGGCGGCGGCCTGAATGCCGTTATCGCCGCAGGCCCATAAAACGTTACGTTCGACCACATTGGGAGCGCCGTTGCCTGCCGTGCTGTAGATGAGGATACAGGGGTATTTCGTGTTGTGAATCACGTTATCGCGGATAGTGCAACCGTAGCTGCCCTCCTTCAACTCAATGCCATCGCCCTGGGATACGCCTGCGCCATCGGTGTGGTGCACATAATTATTAGCGATCAGGGCGTTGGCTAGGCGGCAGCCATTGGAGTTACAGCCCAGGTACATGCCCTCGCCTGTACCGGATGTATGGTGAATATGATTGTTGAGGATCTGCACCGTGTCGTAGGTCTGCCCAGCATCGTTCATTCTCACGGCGACATCCGCCGTGTCATGGATGTCACAGCCTTCGAGGGTCATATTCGCCGCTGCCTCGAAGCGCAGCCCCGCGCTTCCTCCTGAGAACTCCAGACCGCGAATCGTGGTCCATGTGGCCTTGATATCCCAGATGTTCTGGGAGGCGTTCGGTCGATGAAAATGAGGCGTTGCCCCTTCAGCCGCTCGGATCAAGATCGGGGCTTGTTCGGTGCCAGTGAGGTCGAAAGAGAAGCGCTCGGTGAGCGTATAGGTGCCGTCGGCCAAGATCAGCTCATCACCTGGCCCTAAGGTGTTGATGACAGCCTCTACGTCATCACTGGGGCTGGCGTGGAACGTAGCGGCCAGAGCGTCAGCAGAGGCGAGAATCAGCATGGCGCCGGCCAAATAGGCTAGGCCAGCCAAGGGAGAGGTGCGTGTTCGGTGTGGGGTTGTCATGGAGAGACTCTGCCTCAGTCATGTGTTTGGCTTCAACACGTTTCGGTCTCTTCTGGTGCTAGCGACGACATGTTATCTATCCGTGATGGAGTTCTCGTCCTACGCGCAACAGATCCTTGAGAGCGAAGAGCTCGAGGCCAAGCTCTCTCCGCCCGCGACCCCCCTCACGGACGAGCACGCCTGCGAGGCGCCTCCTCCTCCGGAAAAGCCCGCTCGCACAAAGCGCCACGCGATCACTCCTCGCGTCAAGGTGCCCTCTCCAGAGGGCATGCCGGATCCCGCCCAGCGCGTTCGCATCCTGCACGCCTTCGCCAACCATGAACTGCAAGCAGTGGAGATCTTCGCTTGGGCGCTCCTCGCTTACACCGACGCTCCCACCGCCTTTCGCCGTGGTCTCATAGGCATCCTGCGCGAAGAGCAGCGTCACTTCCGGCTCTACGAAGCCCGGCTCCAGGCCCATGGCTGTGACTTCGGTGATTTCCCCCTCTCTGGTTATTTCTGGGGCAAGGCGCAAACGCTGAGCACACCCCTGCGCTTCGTCTGTGCGATGTCGCTCACCTTCGAGAGCGCCAACCTCGACCATGCCCTCGACTACGCTCGACGCGCGAAGGATGTTGGCGACAAAGAAACCGCTGCTGTGTTGCTGCAGATCCACGACGACGAGATCGGCCATGTAGCCTTCGGCTGGCGTTGGTTGCGTGAATTCAAACAAGCGGACCAGAATGCATGGCAAGCCTTCAGCGAAAACCTCACCTTCCCCTTACGTCCGAGCAAAGCCAAAGGCCCTGTCTTCTCAGAAGAGAGTCGTGAAAAGGCCGGCATCGATCAGGCCTTCATCCATCGGCTCAGAGACGCGCGCGATTGAGCAACGAACACCCTTTTGCGATATCATGGGTTTATGCTGAGGAGTCGCACCACGACGCAGGCTGCAATCGCCATGTTGGTGCTTCTGGGTGCCCTCATGGTGGGTTGCACGCGCATTGGCTTCAAACTCACCCCAGACGCACGCGTGGATGCATCCTCGGAGGTAGATGGCGCCACGCTAGATAGCGCTCAGACCATTGACGCAAGGGTCGATTTGGGGGCACTCGACGCGGTGGAAGGAGGTGCGCCCGATATGGCGAGAGAAGGGCTTCTAGACGACACCACTCCTCTTCCAGACCTGGCCACCGGCACGAATCTCCTGGTGAACGCCTCCTGTGAGTCACCCGCGAGCGTCGGAATTGCAGGTTGGACCGCGGTCACTTGCCCCGAGGATTGGGTCTGCGCCAAGCCTGGTCAGATCAACCAACCCCAAGACGGCGAATACCTCTTCTTCCCACAACAGTGCAGCCCAGCTCACCTCGAGCAGATCGTCGATGTCAGAACATGGGCCGCCGCCATCGACCAGCAAACACAGCGCTTTCGCTTTTCCGGTTGGTTCAGCAACTGGCAGAACACAGGTGACAGCACACAAATCTTGGTGCAGTACCTCACCACGCCGACCTCTGCCCCCCTGGGCGAATACGATTCAGGAGTCTTCAATCTTGCCCTCTGGCAAGAGCTCACAGACGAACGCTTGGCGCCCATGGGGACGCAGTTCATCCGCGTAGAGCTGGTGGCCCGTCGTTCGGATGGGAGCGACAACGATGGCTACTTCGACAACCTACGACTCGAAGCGCTGCCCTAGCCTAGAGCACCTCACGCGCTCTGCAGCAGCTCGCACATTTATCTCCTCCAAGGGGGCGATTGGCTTTTCGGGGACGCACACGACCTGCCATGTTAGCCTGCCATGTTAGCCTGGGAGAGGTCTGCTGAACCCTGTTGAGCCAATTTTATGTCTATGCTCGTCGTATATATACTTGTAGGGGTCTTGGCTCAGGTGCTCGTCACCGTGTTGCTCTACCGCTGGGCGCGCGCGGTAGCGCAGCGGCGTGGTGGCGTCTGGTGGCAGCGGGCCAGCTGGCTCCCGTTACTGGCGCTCGGGCTATCCATTGCTGGCACGCTCGTGTCAGCAGTCCACCTTGTTCGTGCCTTTCAAGCCATAGCAACCGCGGATCCCTCGATGAAGGCCACGCTGCTCGCCTCGAACATCTCCGAGGCCCTGACGTATACGGCGCTCCTTGTATTGCCATCGTGGCTGCTCTACATCGCGAGCATCGTGGTGTCCGCCATGGGATCGATGATGCGGCGACCGAGTTGACCACGAGCAACACGCTGAATGCCAACTGGGCCTACATGGTCTGTGCCTCGCTGGCCTGGTCTCTCAAGGCTTGGGCGGCGCTGCTGTTGCCTCTGTCACCCAGGTGGAAATTGCGCCATCACCGCAGCAACTGCCTCACGCGCTCTGCAGCAGCTCGCGCAGTTGCTCGACGCTGAGGGTGGTGCTCGTTTCGCTGCCTGCCAAAAGCTGCGCGGCGAGCTCGCGCTTGTCGCCATGCATCTCGAGGATGCGCTCCTCGATGGTGCCGGCCATAACCAGCTTGTAGATCGTCACTGGGCGGCGCTGGCCGATGCGATGGGCGCGGTCGGATGCCTGGTCCTCCACCGCGGGGTTCCACCAAGGGTCGAGGTGAATCACGTAATCCGCCGCGGTGAGGTTGAGGCCCAGCCCCCCAGCCCGCAGGCTGATCAGGAAGAGGTCGCCCTCCCCGCGCTGAAAGGCCGCCACGGCAGCCTCACGCTTCTTCGTGGGCGTGCGGCCGTCGAGGTATTGATACACGACGTTGGCCGCGTCGAGCCGCTCTCGCACGAGGGTGAGGTGGCCAACGAACTGCGAAAAAACGAGCGCCTTATGCCCCGCCTCCCGCAACTCGCGGATCAACTCGAGCAGCCCCTCGAGCTTGGCGCTCTCGATGGTGGTCTTGGGATCCACCAGTCGCGGGTGACAGGCGGCGCGACGCAAGCGCATCAGCTCCCCTAATAGACGCATGCGCTGCTTGGCGTCTGCCTTGCCATCGGCGACGCGCGCCAACGCCCGCTGGCGCACAGCCTCATAAAACGCCAACTCCTTGCCGCTGGGCGTGACGCGCAGCACGATCTCCGTCTTGGGTGGCAACTCCTCGAGCACCTGAGACTTGGTGCGCCGCAGGATGAAGGGCCGCAGCAGCCGCCGGAGCTGCGCCGCCGCCTCCTTGTCGCCATCGCGCTGAACGGGCCGACCGAAGCGCTCCTCGAATTGCTTCGCGCCGCCTAGCAGGCCGGGGTTGAGGAAGTGCATCTGGCTCCAGATCTCCCCCAGGTGATTCTCCACCGGCGTACCCGTGGTGACCACGCGACAAGCCGCTGAGATGCGCCGCGCCGCCTTGGCCCGTTGGGTGGTGGCGTTCTTGATCGCTTGGGCCTCGTCGAGCACAGCCGTTGAAAAGTGGACCTTCGCCAGAGCGTCGATATCCTGCGCCAACAAGCCATAACTGACGATCAACAGATCATAGGCGCCGAGGCCGGCAAGGGTCGCTGCGCGGTCGCCCTCGCCGTAGCGCACCACCCGCAGCGTGGGGCAAAAGCGCGTCGTCTCTTTCGGCGCGATAGAGCAGCAGCGCCAAAGCCTGCAAGGTCTTGCCGAGGCCCATGTCGTCGGCGAGACACGCACCACCACCCCAATGCGCCAGCCGGCAAAGCCAGGTGAAGCCCTCACGTTGGTAGTCCCGCAGATCTGCCTGCAAGGTCGAGGGCAGGATGGGCTCGAGGGCCTGCGCCTCCCGCACCCGAGTGAGCTGCTTTTTGACCTTGCGATCCACCTTCACGTTCCCGTGGGTGCCCACCCAACCTTCGAGGGAAAAGAGCGCCATAGGTGGCAGCTCGAGGGCGTCGCCTTTGCGCCGACCAAGGGCACCTAGAGCCTCAATGCGGCGGCGCAGCCTCTCGGAGAGGGCAAGGACCTTACCCTCTCCAAGCTCGATGAAGCGCCCCTGCCCCTCGGCCAGACGCGCCAGGAGCGCAGACAGATCCAGCACCAGCTCGCCATCCACCGCGAGGGAGCCCACCGCAGAGAGCCAATCGCCAGAGCTCGAGAGACGCAACTTCAAATCTCGCACCTCGCGCTCGGCCACCACTGAGAGAGGCTGCCCCTCGGGCCACGCGATGACCACATCATTCTCGTCGAGTTTCGCCAGCTCCGCGAGCAGCTCATAGCAGCTGAGGATGTCAACCAGGGCAACCTCCCCCTTTTCCCCCTCCACCTGCGGATAGCTGGGACAGCGTGCCATCACCTCGGCGAAGCGTTCACTCTCGCCAGCGAGGTCGCGCTCGGTGCGCAGCGCCTGCCCCTCCACCCGCGCCACCACCGTCGCCGCCCCCCGCCCGGGTTGAAGGTCTGGCCCGTGCAGCCCAAGGGGGAAAACACACGAGCGGATCAGCAAGCCCTGGGTCGCACGCCGCAGTTGCAGCACTGGGCGAGGGTCTGCTGCCACCCCTTCTGCTTCGCCCCCGCGCAGCTCCACCTCCGACTGCAGAGGCACCAGGCCCGCCAGCTCGCCCAAGGTCTGCTGCAGTTGTTCACGACCACTCGATGGCAACGAGATACCCGCCCCCAACACACGACCAAGCTGCTGGTGCACGCGTTCAAGGGAGTAGACGCGTAGGCGAGAACCGTCTCGCGCGTAGACCACCCGCTCGCCCTCGTTCTCTGGGTGTGGATACATACTGAGCACAATGTCTGTGTCACGCTCTTTGACCACTAACGACGGCTCAGCGCGCACCACCTCTGCAGGGGCGCCCCCTTCTTGCCAGACCACGCGAGGGTGAGCCACCAGGGCAAGGCCCACGCTCTCCGCCAGCTCGAGGCTCCTGGAGCTATAGGGGCCCTCCACGATGTGCGCACACACACGCACGTCTTCGCTGGGAAGCTTGCCCTCGCTGCATGCCTTCTGCAGCTTGCTCAACGTCACCCTGCTGCCAGCGGTCCACCCCTTACCGCGGCGGCGCTGCAGCTTGGGTTCGAGCTCAATGCCTGGCCCCCGCTGGCCATAACGCTCCAGATGGCGCATCCAAACCGGCTCGTCCTCGCCTTCGAAACGATCGTCGTCTTCGCCGCTTTCGCCGCTGTGGTACGTGAGCTGCCAAAGTACGCGTTGCTTGGAGCCCGCGCTCTCGGCGCCCTTCGGCGCCGCCTGCTGGGCCACCGCAGCCAGAGCATCGAGGGCATGCTCCCACTCGCTGCGGGCCGTGTAGAGCCTCAAGAGGCCACCGACGGGGGGGTCTCCTCCCTCGAAGACCCGCGTCAGCTCCTCGAACTCCTCGAAGAGCCAGCTATACCCCGATTCACGCGCGCAGCTCAGCACTTGCTCCGAGCGTGTACCAAACTGCAGACCCACTGCGTCCCGTTGGCCGGTATAACAACCAAAGAGGCCCCAAAAGAGGTTCTTACACCAATCCTGACGGCTGGTGCCGAAGACCCACCAATCCCCCTCGAGGGATTTTTTCTCAGCAGGGTTCTGCAAAAAAGCATCCAGCACCGTAAGCACCTGGCAGGCCGTGCTCGTCAAGGGCCCTCTCCGCCGGCGCGTCGAGATCATGCTCTGAGCCAAGCTACGATGCTCTGGGTTCACGCCTGTAAGCAGGAGCAGCGCGAGGTAAGGTTCAGCTGGGCCCTCGATGCGCGGCTTGCGCGTCTTCTTGGGCCCACGGCTGATGATCAGCGCAGAGGCCGCCTGCTCCCGGGCTGCGGAAATATCGCCCTCGATGAGCGCTGCGAGGGCTCCTGAGATCTCCACCTCAAGCGCGCCATGGCCTGTGGCCAGTTCACGACACGCCGCCGCATCCGCCCGCAACAAGGCGAGCACCATGGCCTGATGCGCTAGGTGTTCGGAGTGCTCTGCCGTCCAGCAACAAAGCCCCCAAGCGCCGTCACCAAGGGGCACCAGCCACTTCAGCCCCAAATCAAGCACATCCGCGACATAGCGCTCGGCCACGGCCAGCGGGAGTCGAGCCAAGGCCTCCGCTGGCGCATTCGGGCCGAAGAGGGCCGCCAGAGAGGGCTGCACCTCCGTCTGATGCATGCGCGCGGCACGCTCGCTCGCGTCCCGGAGAGCAGCAGAGGCCGCCTCAGGCTCCCCGAGGTAAAGCATGAGCCGTGCGTCGCGATAGAGATGTTGGGGGTTAGACATGTAGTAGTGCTGTTGCGCGGGCATGATGTGCTGCACCCCGCGAACGACGTGCTTCAAGAGCCTGCTCTCGCTCGCGCGATCAAGCGCCCAATGCGCCACATCATCGGCACAAGAGTGGCTGTACTGATGTTGCACGTCGCAATGTGTGAAACCCAGCTCGTCCCAACGCTTGAGCAGCGGCTTGATCAACCCAGAGTTGACCTGCCGACGATCATCAGGCGTCCTCAGACCAGCGCCCACCGCCATGGCCACCAGCTTGGACTGCACCAGCGGCTCCCCCGCGGCAGAGAGCACAGCGAGGATATCAAGCTCCAGGTCTGGAAGCGCGAGGAAGCGAGCGCGGCGGTCATCGGACACGTCATGCATGGCGCTCATCTACCATCTGAGAGAGAGGACGTCACGTGGGGAGGATAAT
>JAFCZD010000543.1 GCA_019314525.1 Deltaproteobacteria bacterium | reverse complement strand
GGCGCTGGAAGCGCCCCTGCCACTAGCGGAAGAAACAGTCTGCTGGCGGGCGCTGGAAGCGCCCCTGCCACTAGCGGAAGAAACAGTCTGCCCAGTCACGAGCTTCTGGCTCGTGTGCTCAACTCCCTGGGCATCGGCTATCAGCGCTTTGGTGAGCTGGAGGAAGCCAAGGCAGCCTACCAGGAGTGTCGGGAGATCTTCCGTCAGCTCGGCGAGAACAGGCTCGCAGCCACAGCCGCGCTCAATCTGGGGACCCTCGCCCAGAAGCAAGGCAACTACGGAGCGGCTATCGCGCGCTATCGCGAGGCCGAGCGCCTCGCCAGCCGAGACGAGGGCGGCGCCACCCAGGCCTGCGCCGCAGCCAACGAGGCCAACCTCTTGCTCATCTTCGGCGCCTTTGATGCCTCTGACGAGAAGCTGAAGGCTGCCTTGGCCATGACGCAGGAGCTGGGAAGCACCACCCTTGAGGGGCAGGTGTTGATCTTCCAAGCCGAACTCGCCCGCTGGCGAGGTGACCCAGAGGGCGCGCGACGTTGCCTTCAACACGCGCGTCAGGTGCTCGATGAAGCAGCGGGCCAGGAGCTCGAGGACGCCCTGCTTCTCGAGGCTGAACTCGCCTTGGACGAGGACGACATCGAGGGGGCGACGCGTCTCCTTGCCCCCTTACGCAAAATATCCCTCGCCCCCTGGGCCGCAGACCTCCTTCGAGCGCGCCTCGCCCTCGCACAGCACGACGCCAAGGCGGCACAAAGCGCATTGGAGCGCTGCTTGAAACAAGGGGTGGCTCCCGAGCGGCGCTTTGAGGCCATGACGTGGCTCTACCAGTGTCAAAACAACCTGGACCACCCCGATGCCCCCAACACGAAGCAGAGGGCCGAGGAGACGCTGCAGGCCCTGCGTCAGCAGGTTCCACCTCAGTTTAGGCAAAGCTTCGACGCACACCCTGCCGTCTCCAATTGTCGTGCACGCCTTGATCGGCTGCCAACGGCGCCCTTTTCGTCGGGCGCCATGGAGCGCCTCCTGGAGATCAATCGCGAGCTCAACCAGCGGCTCCCTCTCCAGCAGCTCCTCGAGCGCCTCCTCGAAGGTGCTATCGAACTCACCGGCGCCGAGCGAGGCTTCGTGTTGCTGCGCCAAAACAACCGCCTCAAGCTCGCCGCATCTCGCACGTTGGAGGGTGAAGCCGTCAAGCGCCCTAGCGCCAAGTTCAGTCAGTCCATCGCCGAGCGGGCGCTGCGTGAGCAACGCACCGTGGTCGTGGCCGACGCAGAGCATGACACACGCTTTCGCCAACAGCTCAGCGTCTCTGGGCTACGCTTGCGCGGCGTGCTCTGCGTGCCACTCACCGCCAGCTCCGAGGTGCGCGGCGCCCTCTACCTCGACAACCGCTTTCGACACGACGTCTTCAACGAGGCGACGGTGAGCCTCTGTGAAGCCTTCGCTGAGCAGGCCGGCATCGCGCTGGAGAACGCAAGGCTCCTCGGGGAGGCCACCCAACGCGGCGAAGAGCTCGCGCGTGCCAAGCTCGAACTCGAGCGACTCAACCGCACCCTCGAAGAGCAAGTGGCACGCCAATCCGAGGCCCTCAGCGCTATGTCCGTACGCTTTGATCACCAAGAAGAGGAGCTCGTGCGACGCTTCAACGCTGCACGCATCATTGGGCGCTCCAAGCCCATGCGCGAGCTCTTCGCCAAGATCGAGCGTGTGGCTCAAGCTGACCTCCCAGTGGTAATCGGGGGTGAGAGCGGCACGGGCAAAGAGCTGGTTGCGCGGGCGCTGCATCGGCGCAGCCTGCGAGGGGATGAGCCCTTCGTCGCCGTCAATTGTGGCGCGATCCCTTCGAACCTCCTCGAGAGTGAGCTCTTTGGCACCAAGCGTGGCGCCTTCACGGGCGCCGTGAAAGACCGGCCCGGCGTCTTCGAAGTCGCCGGAGAGGGCACGCTCTTTTTAGATGAGGTGGGAGACATGGAGGCCGAGATGCAGGTGAAGCTGCTGCGCGTGCTCCAAGAGGGCCGCTTTCGCCGCCTCGGTGACAGCGAAGAGCGCGAGAGCCGCTGTCGCGTGATCTCCGCCAGCCACAAACACCTGCCCGATCTCGTGGCGAGCGGATCCTTCCGTGAGGACCTCTTCTACCGGCTACATGTGATCGCCCTCGATCTGCCGCCCCTCAGACGGCGACGTGATGACATCCCCCTCATCACCGAACACCTGCTGGCGAAGATCGATGAAGAAAACGAGCGCAAGACGTCTGTGGATGCCGCGGCCATGCGCGCCCTCGTTGACTACGACTGGCCCGGCAACGTGCGTGAGCTGGAAAATGAACTCGCGCGAGCAGCGCTGCTTGGTGAGGGCCGAATTACACGGGCCTCTCTCTCTCCAGCGATCCGCGGCGAGGGCGACGCTCTCCCCAAGGAGGTGGTCGTCGCCAGCCTGCGGGATGAGCTCGCGCGCCATGAGCGACACGTGATCGAAGACACCCTCACCCGACACGAAAACAACGTGACACGAGCAGCCGAAGCGTTGCAGATCCACCGCGTGGTGCTGCACCGCAAGCTCAAGGCCTATGGGCTGAAGACCCGAAAGCCGAAGCCCAAGCCAAGGCCCCAGAGAGGTTCATGATGAGAGTCAAGCGAACTGCCGTCCATGTCGCGCTGACCGCCCTCCTGCTGAGCGCATGTGGTGACCAGACAGGCACCCCCCAGCCGCTGCCCATCCCGTCGCCTCGAGAGATGCGTCTAGGAGGCGCGCCCACCGATGTCGAGATGGATGTAGAGATCGTTGGCCTGCCTGGCGCGGTCGCCGGCGCCGGCCAGGTGGTGATCGTTAACAATGGCGTCTCCACAGAAGCGCAGTCCACGGCGGCAGGAAGCTTCTTCGCCTCTATCAGGGCCCATGGTGACGACGAGCTGGAGATCCGATATGAGAACTCTGACGCAGCGATAGTCACCGTGCCCGTCAAGGGCATCATGTATCCAGGGATCCCCTTCCCCATTGAGGGAGTGCCCCCACTTACACCCCAAGGGGATGGCCAGGTGCTCGTGCGCGGTGAGCTGCCCAGTGCAGGGGTTGCTCTGGTGGTCAACGTCAGCAATGGCGCGGTGGTCCTCGGGGCAGCAGACGCCCTGCAGCAATTCAGCCTCGAGATCCAAGCCGCCAGTGGCGACGCGCTCCGCGTCTATCAGGAGATGACACCCCTGGGCCCCTTCTGGGAGCTCACGGTGCCCTAGCCCTGGCGCCAACATAGCGCTGTTGCCAACCCTGGCAGTTCAAGACGCCACCCTCGCCCAATATCATTACAGACACTTAGGGTGACGAGCCTTGGCATGAGGTTCGCATTGCTCCTGGGTGGAGGTTCGACCCATGCGACTTTACACTCCCCTGCCCCTCGTCCTTGGCTTGCTCCTCGCCGGGCCACCCGCCATGGCGGCTCCCATCGACGGCGTCGTGCTCAAAGAACTCGCAGGCATTTTGAAGGCCGCCGGCAGCTATTCTGAGTCCGCCACAAGTGCAGAAAAGGAGAGCCTACGTTACGTTCAGGAGGCGGGACTGCCCGACGCCAAGACGTTAGCGAGAACCCTCGAACAGGCCGTAACTCAGCAGCACTACACGGATGGCAGCGCAGCCAGGCCCACCCCAGATGGCCTGTGGGTGCGTAAAGCGATTCAGAACCTCGCCGCCGCTCGGCTCATCCTTGAAAGCAAAGGCTACGCCCGCCTCGGAATCAACAACTCTATCGGAAGCAACACAGGCGTGGTTCTTGGCGGGTACACCCCAAAAACGGGAGAGACGTCACTGAAGGTGTCGGTAAAAGCCAGCAAGACTGGCCCCGTGATGGTCCTGCAAACTCGCTTCACTCACCCCGTCGTGGTGCCCCTCTCCACCCCGTCGTGGTGCCCCTCTCAGCGCGACGAGCCCCAAAGGGTCGCCCATTGAAGTGAGTCTCCGGAAGTGAGCCCTACTTAGCGAAGGACTCAGCGGCGAAGTCCCAATTCACTGCATTCCAGAAGCCAGCGATGAAGCGTGGACGCTCGTTCCGGTAGTCGATGTAATAGGCGTGCTCCCAAACATCGATGGTCAGCACCGCGGTCTTGCCGTGCTTCAGCGGGGTGTCAGCATTGGAGAGCGCCAGGATCTCCAACTTGTCGCCATTTTTGACCAGCCAGGCCCAGCCCGAACCAAAGAGCGTAGCGGCAGCATTGGAGAATTGCTCTTTGAAGGCGTCGAAGCTGCCAAAGTCACGCTCGATGGCGCTGAGCAGCTCACCCCCGGGCTTTCCCCCACCCTGGGGTGAAAGGCAATTCCAGAAGAAGGTGTGGTTCCAGGCTTGGGCGGCGTTGTTGAAGACCCCGCCTTCAGCCTTGACCACCAAATCGTCGAGGGCCATCTCGGCCTCGGGCTTGCCTTCCACCTGACCATTGAGCTTCGTGAAGTAGGCGTTGTGGTGTTTGGTGTAGTGGACCCGCACCTGATCTTCGGTGAGAAAGGGTGCAAGGGAATCCATCGCAAAAGGCAACTCGGGCAGCTTGAAAGTCATGTCTCCACTCCCATCCAAAGGACCCCACGCTTGGCGCCCTGAGGGGCGCGGAGATCCAGGTTGATCTCAATCGAAGAAGAAGTCTGATAGCGCCACCTAGCCGCGTCAAGGCGAGGGGCTATCTTTGCGAGAATACCTGTCCGGGCAGAGCGTGCTGTCGTGAAGCGCGTTGCGTAACACCCCCGATTTCGATAGGCTGCGGGCGCCAGGATGAGGTCATGTCCAGCCAAAAGCGCCAAGAGAATAAGATCTCCACTGATGCCACCGCAGAGGACTCTCTCGAGATGATTACAGGGGACTCTTTGGACGAGGTGCGCATCGACGTCGAGCCTCCTCCTGGCATGGCGTTGGCGCCCGAGGACCAAGAGACGCGCCAAATCGACACCAAGCCTCTTGTGGACGCCGCCTTTGACGATGACGACGTGGACCCCTCGGAGGAGTTAGGCCTCGACCGCCCCCTCTTCAAGGAGGCCGGCGTAGAGTCGCCCCCGGCAGAGTCGCCCCCGGCAGACTCTACGCCGGAACACATCGCAAAGGTCGTGCGTAGCGCTCGGGCGCACCAGAGCACGCCGGACATCCGCAGAGGTCCCAAAGCCCACTCCCAGCTTCCTCCAGAGGATGCCTTCGGACCCTCCGTGGTGGTGACGCCACAAATAGAGCCAACGAGGGGTGACCAAAGCGATCCAACGGTGCCAAGGGTGACCCAGCCCAACCACAGACGCCGGCACCTGCCCACCGGCCCTCACATGCCCCAGGCTGGCAGCGCACGACGCAGTGGAGAGCGACGTCCACTCACCGAAGCCTCTCCATGGCTCCCCCCTGTAGAGCCCTCCTCGACCCCACGATACGTGTTCTTTCTCGTGGGTGGCGCCTTGACGGGGATCCTCCTCGGAGTGGGGGTTGGCGTTTGGCATAACCAAAACAAAACCAGCGTCCCCAAGGTAAACGCCAACACTTCGGCGACCCACCTGCCCGCCGCGACACCTGGCGCCGCGACACCTGGCGCCGAAACACCTGGCGCCGAAACACAGCCCGCTGATGCCGCAGTCCAGGACGATCCCAGCGCACACCCCTTGGCGATCCCCGGCAGCATGGTGCAACTCCAGCGGCGGCTCAAGCTGATCCCCAAAGAACTGGAGCAGCTGACGTTCATCCGCAAGATGCTCGGTGCTCGCCACTGGCAGCAAGCAGAGACCGCCTTTTCGCAGCTCAGCGTGGCGCTTCAGCAAGCTCCGGAGATCGGCCTCTGGCGCGCGCACATCGACCTTTTCCGGGGCCGAGCCAAAGAAGCCAAGCAGGGCTGCGATAAGTTATTCGAAGGAGCGCTCCCTACGACCTGGATTGGAGAGGTAGGGCTCACCCTCGCCAAAGCTGAGC
>JAFCZD010000542.1 GCA_019314525.1 Deltaproteobacteria bacterium | reverse complement strand
AGGCGCTCATGTCTATGGTGCGGATTGGGTCTACCCCGGAGGTGCCCACACCAACCGCCAATTCTATGCTCCTCGTATTACTTTTGACGGGCTCGAAGAGTGGCAAGAACTCTTCTGTTTCTCCCCTGAGACGAGCGGTGGGCTCTTGATGGCTGTACCTGCTGAAAAAGTGCAGAAAGTGCTCACGGCGCTTGATGACGCAGTTGTGGTGGGCGAGGTGGTGGCTGAGGCAGGGATCCGGGTGGGGCGCTAGGCCTTCGGGACCTAAGCTACCCGCCGATGTCGTCTAGCGCCGTAGTACCAGGTCTGTGTCCTGGAAGTACACCTCGGCGACTTTGGGTTCCCGGACTGCTGGCGGCCCGACACGGTAATTCACGATCGTCGAACCCTGCCGGAAGATGCCATAGTTATTGTGCGAACGCTGGGGGGCTTCGGCGAAGAAGACGCGGATCTCATTGTCGCCGGCTCGCGTCATGAAGGGCCCGTCAGGATACATCGCGAAGGCTCGCTGGGTCTCTACCAGGGTGATGTTTCGGACGCGGAAACGGACGCAGTTGCGGCGCGCCGTGGTGATCAGGATCCGGTCGGTTTGCGGCTTGCTTGGGTAGTTGGCGATCCCCTCGACAAACACGCGCAAGAATCGCTCGGGCCGGTAGGATGGCAGCTTGTACCCCTCTTGGCGTGGAGTGAGGATCGCCACCTTTGGCCCGAACGTCGTTCCAGAACTCTGATCCCCTGGATCATGCCAAGCGAGGGTGGGGGGCTGTGAGGGGTCGCCCTCGATGCCCGGATCGAAACGCAAAGTGCCCAACCCCCCTTTGGAACTCGCAGATGCCCCAAGGATGCGCACGCCCGTGATCGCGGTGGGGGCAGACACTGACAGAACCTCCTTGATGCCCTCGTCGATGTGTTCATAACGGTAGGCGCGGTCGAGTTGATCCTGCGAGTCGTTGGAGCGTAGATCTGTGTGGCTGCGAATCTCGTCACGGTTGAGTATGCCGTCAAAATCGTCGTCACCTTGCAGGTCATTGGCGCGATGGTTACTGCCAGCCACGAACTCGCTCTTGTCACCGATGCCATCGCCGTCGCTGTCGAAGAGGGAGTCGTTGGTGCCGAGAAGCCGTTCTTCGCAGCTGTTGAGCCCATCGGCGTCATGGTCTTGGTAGATGCGGTGCACTATCGTCGTGCCCGATGTGGCACAGAGATCCTCTATCGTCACGTGGCGGGAGGGGATGTCGATGCATTCGAGGGCCTCCTCGGCTTGCATCGGCGATCGGGCCACATGAATCTCCACGGCATCGCCAACGCCATCGCCGTCGGTATCGGGGTTCACCGCGCAGAGTCCCAGTTCGGTTTCATTCCTGTCGCTCAGTCCATCCTGATCGCTGTCGGCCTCCATACGCTGGTAGGTTGCAAGGGCGTTGACATTGCTCACCATCAGCTCCTTGTAGAGCAGGGGCTCTCCCGAGTCGAAGAAGTTGACGCCGGAGAAGTCAACGGGTAGCGCCTGCTTGGTGGCAGGGTCAAAGAAGCTCTGAAAGCTCCCGCCGCCAGCATGGGCCATCTGCACCAGCAGGCGTGTGCTGCGTTCCCAGTCAGCAGCGCGGCTGCAGTCACTCCCATCGGCACATGTACAGGGGAGCGGGCGCAGGGGGCTAGCGCTTGTGAAGGCACCATCAGAGCTATCGGGAAGGTAGGTGGCGTGAAATTGGAACTGCGCCGCGCCGTTTTCGAGGGCAAAGGCCCGCAGGTTGCGGATGCGCGCGGTGAGCAGGCGTTCTTCGCAGGAACCTGAACGCCCCCCCACGGGGTATACGCAGCAAAAATCACACGCTGCACAGCCCACGGGCAGGGAGGTCAGGCCAATAGTGGGGTTTTGTGGTTCGTCGGGCAAGACCCAATGGGTGGAGGTATCTGCACATTGGGAGCTGTCGAGCGAGGGCGCGGCGCAGCGCGCAGGCGAGCCCAGATCTTGATCACACTCAACCCAGGGACAACCCGACCAATATACCGCCTCCGCTTCCACATCGCGGCAGGCGCAGCGGTCGATGGCGGGTGCAGGGCCACCGGTTGTGAAGAGCACCACCACATAGGAGGTGCGTGAGACCTCCCCTGGGTCGTTTGCCAGCACATCGCCTGTGATCAGCGCTGAGGCCATGTCCAGGGCGCCGACCACGTTTCGGCAGCGGCCCGTCTCGCAGGGCATGGGCGCTGCGGTCGCCTTGAACGCCGCTGTGAGCCGGCTGGCGTCTCGCGTGAAGGCGTCACCCTGTAGTTGATTGAAGGCGCGACCCGCGAAGGAGATCACGCCGAAGCTATAGTTTCTCCTGCCTTTGACGCGCGTTAGCGACGCTTCGAGGGCTTGAATCCGGGAGCCTGCTTGGTCGTTTTGGGGCAACACGGTGACCTGGCTGCTGTCCATAACGAAGAGGACCTTCACGGGGAAGTTCTGCTGTTGTGGATCATCGGTGCACACCGACCCACTCACGGTGATTTTGTTGCTCTGGAAAGGAGGAACATGGGCGCTGTAAAGGGCGCGGTCGGTACAAGAGCCAACCAAGAGGCTGCATAGCAGCCAAGAGCTGGCCTTAAAGGTGAAAACTCCCAGACAACCATGGTGCCGTGGCATCGGTCATGTCTCCTTCAGGGGGACGCGCCCGCGCGGAACTGCACCTTTCATGCCTCAGGCGTGGAGTGACCGCTGGTTCAGGAGAATCAACGCTCGTGGGGGAACGGCATGCAAGCGGATGGGCTCAAGGTGGTTGGAGTGGGGTGGAGTCTACCCCACATGTGCAAAGCAGGAGGTTGCGCCCTCGCCGTCAATCAGCTCGCCGTCAATCAGCTCGCCGTCAATCAGCTCGCACGTCGACACCATCGACGATGGCGACGATGGCCGCGTCTACGGGGATATTTGGCGAGTCCCCTTGATGGAGGTGTTCCTCGAGGGCCACGCGGGCGGCGTGCCCGTAGGCGACGACGACGTCTTCGCCCACGCCTGCGCCGAGCACATCAGCGCAGACCACGAGGTCTGTGCATGAGGGTGTGTTTTGAGCCTCCTGAAGCTTCTGGGTCAGGTCCGAGAGGTCGTAGGGCTGCACCGATAGCAGCTTCAGACCCTCGAGCTGTGGCCACTTGACGCTGGACCAGACGCTGCCCACGACCCTAGCGATGAACATCGTGCTCTCCTTCTCCTTCTGAGCTGCCTTCCACGACGACGGAGATGGCGGCGTCGCACAGTTTCTGCCGGTTGTCAGATCCACTTTGCAGCACGTTGCGGCCCCCGCTGCCCCAACTCACGAGGACGCGATCGCTTGGGCCGGCGCCCAAGGTGTCGAGGGCGACGATGACTCGGGTCTCCTCTTCGAGGGCCACCAGCAGCATTTTCTGCCCCTCGAGCCCGCGAGCCTTGCGCGTTGCCCAAACCTCACCGATGACGCGTCCCGCTTTCATCGCCTATCCACCTCCTGGGGCGCTTTGCCGCCAATGAAGGCCAGGGGTCGCGCACGTAGCCCCGCTTCAGAGATACGTGGAGAAGAGACGTTTGTCTCGAAGTCCACCCGATCCACCACCGCAGCCACGGCCATATCTACCGGGAGGGTCTGACCTCCCAGGGACCAGCGCGCGGGGGAGCCACAGCAGAGCAACACATCATCACCAACGCCGGCGTCGAGGGCATCCACCGCGATGAGTTGCTCTGTGGCGTGGTCCGCATCGTAGATGCCATAGGGGCGCACCAGGAGCAGTTTGTGTTGCTCGAGGCGTGGGTCTTTTCGCGTGGCCCAGACGTGGCCGACGACCTTGCCGAGGATCATCGCGCGCTCTCCCGCGCCAGGGTGATGTCGCCCACAGTGGCGCCATCGACGATGGCGATCACCAGCTCCTTGGTGGGAGTGTGTTCGCCAAGGGTCAAATCGCGGCAGCGGCTGCCATGAGCTGTGAGCACGAGCTCACCAGGGCCTGCGCCAAGGGC
>JAFCZD010000541.1 GCA_019314525.1 Deltaproteobacteria bacterium | reverse complement strand
CAGGTCACCTACCCTCTCACCACCGCCATGCTCTCGGTGCCCACCGCCAAGAACGTCCGCGGCTACTCGTTCTTCGGCTTCTCCATGGTCTACATCATCTTCGAAGATGGCACCGACCTCTACTGGGCGCGCTCACGAGTGCTCGAATACCTCAACGTCGTCCAGGGGCGCCTGCCCAAAGAGGCAAACCCCAGGCTGGGTCCAGACGCTACGGGGGTGGGCTGGGTCTACATGTATTCGCTCAACTCGGACCGGCATGACCTGTCGCAGCTGCGCTCGATCCAGGATTGGTACCTGCGCTACGAGCTGATGGCGCTTCGAGGTGTAGCTGAGGTCGCGAGCGTCGGCGGGTTCGTCCGCCAATACCAAGTGGAGGTGGACCCGGAAAAGCTCCGGGCCTACGGCATTCCCCTGAGCAAGGTGAAGCGCGCCATTGCGCGCTCCAACACCGACGTGGGCGGCCGCTTGCTGGAGATGGCCGAGACGGAGTTCATGGTGCGCGGCAAGGGGTACTTCAAGTCCGTGGACGACCTGAAGAACGTGCCCGTAGACGTGGACAAGAAGAACCACACGCCCATTCTGCTGAGTCAGGTCGCCAACATCCACCTTGGCCCGGAGATTCGGCGTGGCCTGGTGGAGATGGACGGCAAAGGCGAGGTGGTCACGGGCATCGTCGTGATCCGCTTCGGAGAAAACGCCTTGGAGGTGATCGGCCGCGTCAAAAAACGCCTCGAGGAGCTGAAAGCTGGCCTCCCTGCTGGCGTGGAGGTGCACACCTCCTACGACCGCTCCCACCTGATTCACCGCGCTATAAACACCTTGAAGGTCAAGTTGCTCGAAGAGATCGCCGTGGTGGCGTTGATCTGCGTCATCTTCCTCTTGCACATGCGCAGCGCCTTGGTGGCGATCTTCACGCTCCCTGTGGGGATCCTGATCTCCTTCATCCTCATGCGCCTCCTCGGCCTCAACGCCAACATCATGAGCCTGGGGGGCATCGCCATCGCCATCGGGGTGATGGTGGATGCCTCGGTGGTGATGGTGGAAAACCTGCACAAACACAAAGAGCGTAACGACATTCTTGGCGCAGCGAAGAACAGGCTCTCGCACCTCGACCTGGTGATCACATCAGCCAAGGAGGTGGGACCCGCGCTCTTTTTCTCCCTTACCATTGTGGCTGTGAGCTTCTTGCCTGTCTTTTCCCTGCAGCAACAGGAAGGCCGGCTCTTCACGCCACTGGCCTACACCAAGACCTTCGCCATGAGCGCCTCGGCCCTCTTGGCCATCACCGTCATCCCCGTGCTGATGTTCTATTTTGTACGCGGCAAGATTCGTCCGGAGGCAAAAAACCCCCTCAGCCGCTTCTTCATTAGGGTCTACCGGCCGTTGATCCGGTTGGTCCTGCGCTTCCCCACGGCCACCATCCTCGTCGCACTCCTGGCCACCGTGGCCACGATCTACCCCTACTCCAAGCTGGGCTCGGAGTTCATGCCGCCGCTCAACGAGGGAGACCTACTCTACATGCCGACGACGCCCCCAGGCATCAGCATCACCAAGGCCAAAGAGCTCTTGCAGCAGACCGACAAGATCATCGCCGCTCACCCCCAGGTCGCCCATGTGCTGGGCAAGGTGGGGCGCGCTGAGACCGCCACCGATCCGGCCCCCCTCTCGATGATCGAGACCACGATCATCCTCAAGAACAAAGAAACCTGGCCGCCGGGAAAGACCATCGAGGACGTCATCAAGGAGCTGGACAAGAGCGTGCAATTCCCAGGGTTGACCAACGCCTGGACCATGCCCATCAAGACCCGCATCGACATGCTCGCCACCGGCATCAAGACGCCTGTGGGCATCAAGCTCATGGGGCCCAACCTCGAGCAGCTCTCCGAGATCGGTCAAAGAATCGAGGCTGTGGTGCGTGGCCTCCCTGACACGGCGAGCGCTTACGCCGAGCGCGTCGTCGGCGGCAATTACATCGACATCGACATCCACCGCCGGGATGCCGCACGCTTTGGCCTAACCATTGGCGATATCCAGGACATCATCAAGAGCGCCCTGGGCGGGATGAACGTCACCCACACCGTAGAGGGGCTTGAGCGCTACCCCGTCAATGTACGCTTCCCGCGCGAGCTACGTGATAATCTCGACAAGCTGCGCGCCATCGCCATCCCCACACCCATGGGCCACACCGTGCCCCTCGGCCAAGTCGCGGCGATCAAGGTGGTCAAGGGGCCGCCAATGATCAAGAGCGAGAACGCCCGCCGCACGGCGTGGATCTATGTCGATCTAAAAACGTCCGACGTGGGCGGCTATGTTGAGCGCGCCAAGGCCGCGGTGAAAGCAGAGGTTGAACTCCCGGATGGGGTCTCCATCGTTTGGTCTGGCCAATACGAATACATGGAGCGCGCCAACAAGCGCCTCGCTGTCGTAATCCCCCTAACCCTGGTGATCATCTTCCTGCTGCTCTACATCCACTTCCATAACCTCACGGAGTCGCTGATCGTGATGCTCACCCTGCCCTTCGCGCTCGTGGGCGGCATCTGGCTGATGTTCTTCTCTGGCTACAATATGTCTGTGGCCGTGGCCGTGGGCTTCATCGCGCTGGCAGGGCTCGCCGCAGAAACCGGTGTGGTGATGCTCGTCTATCTCGACGAGACCTACATGCGCTGGAGAGCTGAAGGGCGGCTGCTAAGCCTCGACGACCTAAAGAGCATCGTCATGGAGGGCGCGGTGGACCGTGTGCGGCCCAAGCTGATGACCGTGGCCACGACGCTCTTTGGCTTATTGCCGGTGATGTTCGGCACAGAGACCGGCACACGTGTGATGAAGCGCATCGCAGCCCCCATGGTCGGCGGGCTCATTTCTTCGACCCTCCTAACCCTGGTGATCATCCCCGCCATCTACCTGCTCTGGCGGCGATGGCAACATCGCAATGAATTGTCCCACAACAACCCAGTCCACAAAGAGGAGCTATCATGAAGGCAAGAACCACAACCCTGACCCTTTGCTTGTCACTTGTCCTGCTGCCGCCGCTGGCGGAGGCTGATTCTTCTTCTAGTGGCAAGGGCACTTCCAGCGCCCGCCAGCAGACTGACACGGCGGCCTTTGACAAGGCCATGGGGCCGGTCTTTTCGCACTACGAAGGCATTCAAAAAGCGCTCGCAGCTGACAGTACAAAAGGTGTCGCCAGGGCTGCGCAGAAGATCGCGAAGATCGCGGCCAAGCTGAAACCCGAAGGTGTCACAGGAAAACACGCTGCTCACTACAAACACCTCCCAACGAAGATCAAAACGGCGGCGAAAGATCTGGCTAAAGCAAGCGACCTTGCCGCACAGCGCAAAGCCTTCATGGCGCTGAGCCGTCCCTTGGCGATGTGGGCCACCATGTCCAAGCCCCCAGGCATCAACGTCGTCTTCTGCTCTATGGCGAAAGGGAGCTGGCTGCAGCGCGATAAGAGCATCGCCAACCCCTACTATGGCTCAAAGATGCTGCGCTGTGGGGAGGTCGTCAGCGGGCGACATAAGGGCACAGCCGGCGGGCATATGAAACACGGGCACTGATGTCGTCCCTGACGAAGCCCCTCAGTTGGAGCCTGCAAGAGTGACGTTCACCGCCCGGCGTAGCTGTCGGAGTGTAAATGGCTTCATCAGGCAGGGTTTACCCGTGCGCTCGAGGCGTAGCTTCGCCTGTTGGTTGGGCGCACCGCCCGTCATGAAGATCACACGCTCCTCGACCCCAGGGACTCTCTGTACAAGGTTGTGAAAGAAGCTAATGCCATCCATCTCTGGCATCTGTACGTCCACAAGGATGGTGTCAAAGCCCGGTAAACCAGGGAGCTTCAACGCCGCTTCCCCGCTCGTGCAGGTGATGAGGTCATGGTCGCCTAAGGCACGCTTGATAGTGCGCAACATGCCCGGCTCATCGTCGATAACAAGAATTCGACAACGGCGGCCTCCAGCGCAGAGAGCCAGCACATCGCCAGCCTCG
>JAFCZD010000129.1 GCA_019314525.1 Deltaproteobacteria bacterium | reverse complement strand
TGATGGCATGGTGGGCGATCCGCTGCCATCTGATGCAAGCGCAGCGTTGACCCCCACCCTCGATCGTAAGCGTGTAGCCTCTCAAAGCAAGGGTGGGGTGTTTGTCGATACCGCGCCCCGTCGTGCTCAGCGCTCGCAGGACCTGCCCCTCTTTGAGCCTCCCCAACCCCGTCTTCGCTCAGGGGCTTCAGCCGAGGGCGGAGGCATCGCTGTCACCCTAGAGGGCATCGACGAGCCAGCATCCCTGCGTTGGGAGAGCGATGGCGTGGTGGAGGGGGAGGGCATGGAGGTGTGTTGGTTCCCCGAATCAGAGAGTGACCAGCTTCGTGTTGCAGTGCGCACTCAGGGAGGCGTCGCCATCGTCACACTCCGGGCGCGATATACTTGAACCCTCGGATCTTCCCAAAATTCCCAAAATGCTTCTTCGAAATTTCTGGTCTCGCGACGCACTGCGTTGTCCGCTGCGTCGGGAATCTCCTGTAGTTTCGGACAAGTTGCGTTATGGGTCGAAAATCTATGGTGTTTGTGGAATAATCCCATACCCTCCCCAAACGCCCTAAGATCATGATGTTAATAGGTTGACAGGGGGGGGGGATTTAATTTAGGAAGAAAAAAGACGGACTTTGAATAGTCGCTGGGGCACCCACGTCAACCAAGCCCAGCAATCATCCAAGGAGTTAATGACATGACTGGACGGCGAATCTGGACCCTAGCGCTCGCAGGTATGATGGCTCTGGCAATCACCTTTGTGTTGCGCCCCACAGCTGTCAGCGCCAAGGCGCCCACAGAGACGATGATCGACGGCTGCAAGAAGAAGAAGAAGGGCGTCAAATTTGCCCACGCCAAGCATGTCAAGGCTCTCAAGGGCAAGGCGACCTGCAAGACCTGTCACCACAAGCCAGGCAAAGACAAAAAGTGCACCACCTGTCACACCAAGCCCACAAAGACCACGGACACCTGCTTCAAGGCCAGCAAGACGAAAAACCCAATCCACAAGCAGTGCATTGGTTGTCACAAGAAGATGAGCAAGGGTCCGACGAAGTGCAAAGAGTGCCATAAGTAGGCATACCTAGACCTTCGCGCCCCCTATCTTCTAGATTTCTCTCCTCCCTACTGCTTCTCCCCATAAGTTGACACGAAGGTGCACCTTCTGGGCACTTGACCTCTCTGTCAACTAGCCCTCAGCCGCAGCCTTGTGTCTTGCCGCCAAAGATGGCAATAACCCATCGAAAACCTATCACTTAAGGGGTAGGCGCGTGGCGCAGCTCGGCAATATTACAATCTATTTGATCTTGATCCTCGCAACATGGTCAGGGGCGATGGCGGCGATTGCCGCACGGCGTCGTTCGCAGCGGCTGTTGAGAGGCTCAATTCTCTTGATGCATACGCTCACCGCACTCTCATCACTGGCGATGATGCTCTTGGTGTATGCGTTGGTGATCTCCGATTTTTCCATCACCTATGTCCAGGGGCACTCCTCGCGGGCCATGCCCATTTTCTATCGCATTACAGGTGTGTGGGCTGGAATGGAAGGATCAATGCTCACCTGGGTGTGGTCATTGGCCTTGGTCAGCTCCCTGGCCGTGCACGTGAATCGCGAGCGCCTCAAACCCATGCTGCCGCATTTGGTGGCTGTCTTGATGTCGGTAGTCGTGTTTTTTGGCGTGATCATGGTGCTGCACAGCAACCCCTTCTTGGCCTACCTCACAGCAGCACCCACCACTGGTCAGGGCATGAACCCGCTGCTGCAAAACCCCTACATGGTGACCCATCCCCCTGCGCTCTATCTCGGCTTTGTGGGTCTGACGATCCCCTTCGCCTTTGCCTTTGCCTCGTTATTGGCGGGACGGCGTGACGACGCCTGGGTGCGCGCCGCGCGCCCCTGGGGGCTGTGGGCCTGGTATTTTCTGGCCCTTGGGCTGGTGCTAGGCATGCTCTGGGCTTACGAGGAGCTTGGATGGGGTGGCTATTGGGGTTGGGACCCCGTGGAGAACGCGGCCTTCATGCCCTGGCTCTTGGCCACAGCCTTCTTGCATTCGATCATCGTTGTGGAGCGTCGACAAATGCTCCGAGCTTGGAGCGTGATCTCAGCGCTGCTGGCGTTCGTCATGACGATCTTTGGCACGTTCATGACGCGCTCGGGCTTCATCAGCTCCGTGCACGCCTTCGCCCGCTCCAACATCGGCTATGTCTTTCTGGTCTATATCGCCGTCCTGCTCATCGGTGGTTTTGGCATCGTGATTTGGCGTCGCCGGCTGCTCCAAGGCAACTACCTCCAGTCTTGGATCTCCCGTGAAGCCTTCGTGCTCTACAGCAACTGGGTGTTCCTGTTGGGCTCGTTGGCAGTGATGGTGCTGACGGTGCTGCCCAATATCTCAGAACTCTTTGGGGATAAGATTGCCATCAGCATCTCGATGTTCATCCGTTACATGGTGCCCATTGGCTTGGCGCTGCTTGGCTTGACCGCCGTGGGGCCGATGCTGGGCTGGCGCCGTCCCGCTTTGCGTTCACTTCGTCGTCAACTCTTGATCCCACTCATCACGGCCATCGTGACGGCTGTGGCGATCGTCGTTCTTGGTGTGCGCCGCTTCACTCCAGTGCTTACCTGGGCCCTCGCATCGTTCCTCTTTAGCACCATTATTCAAGAGCTTGTGCGTGCCGCTCGCATGCGTGTGCGTGCTGGTGGGGCAGGCTTTTTGGGCGCATTGATGGATCAGATCGCCGACAACCGGCGTCGTTACGGGGGCTATATCGTGCACATCGGCGTAGCCATGATGTGCATCGGTTTTGCTGGCGATGCCTTCAAGACCAAGAAGGATGTGGTCTTGAAGCTGGGCCAGCGGGTGACGGTGGGCCAGTACACCCTGCGTTACGATGGCTTGAACATCCAAGACGATCTGCAGAAGACGGCCATTAGCGCTGGAGTGACGATCTTCGAGGACGGAAAATCGGTGGGCACCATGAGGCCTGCACGATGGGTCTTCTTTTCACGACCCAAAGATCCCACCTCTGAGGTTTCGATCCTCCGCTCGGTGCGCGAGGATCTCTTCGTTGCCCTTGGAGGCTATGGCGAAGGAGGCGCCCATGCGTCCTTCATGGTGGTCATCAACCCCCTCGTGAACTGGATCTGGATTGGTTTTCTGGCCATGACCCTTGGGGCCTTGGTGGGGGGCTTTCCTCTGCCACGACGACGCCAAATCGCCGCAGCCAAGGGGGTGGGGCGATGAACCCACTGGTAGAACGATTCACCCAGATCATGACTGTGGGTTTGGTGATCTTTGCGGTGGCTATCGAGGCCACCAGTGGAGGAAACTGGACCGCGTCGATCTCCGCCGGGCTGGCCGCCTTCTGTTTGGGGCTGGCCTTTATCTTTGGCGCACGCACCGTGATGACCCTCGTGGATCCCCAGGGCGGCAAGGAGAACGTCGGCGGACGCCTCGAATTGCTGCAGCTAGACCTCGTCCAGTTGCAGTCATCTCTCGCAGCGATACGTCTAGATGCCCGTATACAAGGTGTGGATCCTGAAGAGCAGGCGGAGCTGGAAGCCCCCCTTGTGGCTCGTGTGGAGGCTGTGGAGGTACAGATTGGGCGGGTCGAGCGCGCGGGCGACGAAGATGTGGGAGATGAGGAGATCATGGAGCTTGCTCGAGCGCGGGCTGCAAGGAAAGGGGGTGAGGCATGAGAGTGTTCTTTTCCCCTGTGTCGATCTTCTTTGGTGTGGCGATCTTTTTTGGCTCCGTCGGCCTGGTTCCCCTGGCTCTGGTTCCCCTGGCTCTGGCCATGCCACCTGGAGGCATGGGCGGTGGCGCACACGAAGGTTACGGACAGGGGTTGCCAAGCGATGATTTGCCTGTTGGCGTCTTGACCGTGAAGGTTGTGGCGGGCGGAAATATGGCCTGGCCCCATGTGGGGGCAAAGGTAGAGCTGATGGTGGGGCCCACGGGAGAGACTTCGCAGGCCACCATCGCCACAGGAAAAGATGGTCGCGCGCGTTTTACAGGCCTCATGCCTGGAACGACCTACCGGGCGCGCGTCAAAGGTGTCACGGCGTCCACCGCACGCTCTCAGGTTGTCACCATGCCCCAACAGGGAGGGCTGCGGTTGTTGCTCTCCACGCCAGGAGCGCCTGCGAGTCGCCCTGCGAACGCGAGTGGTGCTGCGCGCGCAGAGAAGACAACCAGCAAGAGCGCTGCTCCCCACAAGGTTGGCAAGACTCACGATGTATCCGTGCTCTCGCTCATCTCTGGCACCCACGTCTTGGGCCAGGTGGGCGAGGGTTCTGTGCAGTTCATGCAGGTACTCGTGCTGAACAATGCCTCCAAGGACTCTTTTGATCCTGGGCAGGGTTTGGTGTTCCCATTGCCCCAGGGGGCCCGGAATCCCGGCCTTGGGGCGGGGAGCCAAGGCAAGCTGCGGGTCTCGGATGGCGCTAAGTCGGTGGTGCTCGTGTCGTCGCTGCCGCCTGGCACGACGACCATGCGCTTCACCTATCAGATGGTTTTTGAAAGCTCACGCCTCGATTTTCTGCAGGTCCTTCCCGTGCGTCAGGAACCCGCCCTTTTTGCCATCACCAACAACCCCATGGTGGAGCTTCAGGGGCCAGCTATTGAGCGCCGGGAGCTGCGGGACCAAGGCAAGGGTGTGAAGCTCCCTGTGTACATCTTGCGCGCCATGGCGCCTAAGAGTGGGTTGGAGTTCACCCTGACAGAGCTCCCCTACCGGGACCAAACGTTGCGCAATGTGACCATTGGTGTCTCCATCGCGCTCTTTCTCTGGGGCGTCTTTGGCGTGGCTTTTGGCGGGAGACGTGCGCGCGCCCGTGGGCGCTTGCTCGATGAGCTTGCGGCGCTGATGGCCACACACGAGGCTGGAGGCCTCCCTGAGGAGGGTTTCGTCAAGGAGCGAGCTGAGTTGCTGCGGCAGCTGCGCTGCACTTGGGACGAGTAGCGCTTCTCTCGCTACTAAAAACGCGGGTTCAAAAAAACGTTAACTCTTTGGCGACTTGTGTTTCAATTCCCGTCAAGCATCAACCGATGGTCCCCTTTCAAGGAAGTACGATGAAGCGACTACTCACCACGTCATTCTTTCTGGCACTTGGCGTCGCCTTGTCATCCATGGCCTATGCCGATGAGAAGAAAGAGCAGCCGCAGACGCAGCCAGCCGACAAGTCCGACGCCAAGGAGGCAGCCAATAACGCCGCCTGCCTCGAATGTCATGGCGACAAGGACTCTGTGGAGAAGAAGTCCCTCGTGGATGGCAAGCACTTTGCCAAGGGACCCCACACCGAGGACAACGGCGTCACCTGTGTGAGCTGCCACGTGAAGGCGTCCAAGGTGGAGGACATCACGGATCACGGCAAGCTGGGCAAGGCGAGCTGTACAGAGTGCCATGAGGCGGCCAAGCACCTGGCGAAGTCCGTTCACGCCCTACCGAAGAAGGGCAAGAAGGCGCCGAGCTGTGTCGATTGCCACGGTGAGGCCCATCAGGTCGTCGAAGCCAAGGACATCAAGTCACCCGTTCATCGCAACAACCTGACCCAAACCTGCGCCAAATGCCATAAGGGGCAGGGGCTCGATAACTACGCCAAGAGTGTGCACGGCCAACGGATGAAGGCGGGCAAGGATGACGGCCCAACGTGCGCAACATGTCATGGCGCCCACGATGCAGTCATCGCCGATGTGGCGCATAACGCCGGCTTCAAGGTGCAGATGGTCAAGACCTGTGGCAAATGTCACGACAAGGAAGCAAAGCTCTATCTCCCGAGCGCTCATGGCAAGGCCTTGATGGACGACGGGAAGTACGCATCCGCGTCCTGCGTCGATTGCCACCTCGGACATGAGGTGCTCACGCCGAAGGACTCCAACTCTAGCGTCTTTGCTGAAAAGACGGTGGAGGCGTGCGGTCGCTGCCATGGCGACGAGCGCATGACCCGCAAGCTCGGGCTCCCGGCCAACGTGGTGGCAACCTACCAGGGCAGTTTCCATGGTCGGGCGGGCAAGCTAGGAGAGAAGAACGTCGCGCGCTGTACCAGCTGCCATGGTGTACACGCGATTCATGCCAAGGAGGACCTGCGCTCCTGGGTCCACAAGACGCAGCTGCCGAAGACCTGCGGTAAATGCCACCCAGGCGCCTCTGAGAACTTCGTCAAGGCCAAGATTCACGTCGAACTCGGCAGCCAGGACAACTACTGGGCGCATTGGGTGCGCAACCTCTACTTGTGGCTCATCGCGTTGGTTATCGGCGGCATGGCCGTGCACAACCTGATGGATTGGATCCGCAAGAATATCCAGCGGGCACGGGAGCAGAAGAAGCATCCCTACGTGATCCGTATGACGAAGCTGGAGCGTGTGTTGCACGCGATGTTGGCCATCAGCTTCCTCTCGCTCTGCTATACAGGCTTCGCGCTAATCTACCCCGATCAGTGGTGGGTGGCGCCCATGAACTGGATCTCCAACACGGAGTCTTTCCGCTCTCTGGCTCACCGCATAGCTGGCGTGATCCTGATCTTGGTGGCTGTCCACCACGTCTATTTTATCTTCCTCACCAAGATTGGTCGTCTGCGCTTCAAGCACTTCCTGCCCAAGCCTAGCGATGTTGTGCATGTCTTTCAGAACGTGATGTGGATGCTTGGTCGTCGCAAAGAGCGCCCAGCGTTCAGCTTCTTTTCCTACATGGAGAAGGCGGAGTATTGGGCCCTGGTGTGGGGCACTGTGTTGATGATCCTCACGGGGCTGGTCCTCTGGTTTGAGGAGATTTCGCTCCAGTTCATGCCTCTATGGCTCTGGGAGGTCTGTCAGGTCATGCACCGCTTCGAGGCGATTTTGGCCTTCGCCGCCATCGTTGTTTGGCATTTTTACTATGTCCTGGTCAATCCAGATGAGTCGCCAATGTCGCTGACCTTCATCACGGGGCGTATGTCGATGCACGAGCTCGCCTTGGCCCACCCCGAGGAATATGCAGCGGAGATGGAGCGTCGTCGCGCAGCGGGCGTGGCCGATGAAGAGCTGCACGACGAGCCTGTGGATGCACCTGCGAAAGCGGATGACGACAAGGGCGACGCTTAGACGAGTCCTCAGGCTCTGAGCCCTCAGTGCCCGTTCTTCACCAAGGTGGCGAGGCAGCTGGGGCAGTAGGTTTCCTTTTTGGTATCGATGCCCTCGGCCCAGAGCGTGCGATGCATGGGGCACTCGCCCACCACACAATGCACGAGGCCCAAGCTGTGGCCCAACTCGTGAACAGTCTCGACGAGGGTTCGCTGGAGCAAGATCTCGGGGCGTGTCCCCAGCTCATCTCTCAGCCGATAGCAAGAGAGCACCCCACGCCGCCCGCCAAGCTCCGTCAGGCCAAAGACGTAGGTCATCACAGAGTAGAAGAGGTCAGCGCCCACCAGGGCCATCTTCAGCAGGTCATCTGAGGGAGGGGGGAGTTCTTGCAGCAAAGAGCCTGCATCTACTTGGTTGCGGTGGCGGTCGTGGCACTCACCCAAGTCCACCCCGAGGGGGACGATAGTGCTCCCAATGAAGGGGTAGGGCAGATGCTCAAGGACCCAGCGCGCTAGCCCGTCGGGGAGCTTTGGTCCCACCAGCAGCTGGACCCGCAGGTGCCTCTGTGTTTGGTCGCTCAGGTCGGCCGCTCGATTTTGTATTTTTTCAGTTTGGCGTAGAGCGTGGCGCGGTCGATACCAAGGGCCGCGGCAGTGTGCGAAATATTGTACCCCTGTGCGGCGAGGACTCGGCGGACGTGGGCTGCCTCCATGCTGGACAGTGATTGGTCGTCAGGCGCTGGGGCGCTGAGGAAGGGGAAATGTTGCACCCCTAGTTTCCCACCGCGACAGAGCACCACCCCACGTTCGATGGCGTTCTGTAGCTCACGTACGTTTCCCGGCCAGCGGTAGCTGCAGAGCCCGCCCAAGGCTTCATCGGTGAAGCCAGCGATGCGGCGGTTCATCTGCTGTGTGAATTGCTGCAGAAAGTGCTCGGCCAAGAGTGGGATGTCTGCGGGCCGGTCGCGAAGGGCGGGAACTTCGATATTCAGCACATTGATGCGGAAATAGAAATCCTGACGGAAACGCTCTTGTTGCATCTCCGCCTCGAGGTCACGGTGGGTGGCGGCGACGAGGCGAAAATCCACAGAGAGGCTCATATTGCCACCCACGCGCACCACGCTCTTTTCCTGCAACACTCGCAGGAGATCAACCTGCACCTTGGCTGGGATGTCGCCCACCTCGTCGAGGAAGAGCGTGCCCTCATTGGCCAGCTCGATTTTTCCGCGGCGCCGCCCCGCAGCTCCGGTGAAGGCGCCTTTCTCATGGCCGAAGAGCTCGCTCTCCAGGACGCCCTCATTGAGCGCGCCGCAGTTGACGACCACCATGGGGCCAAACCGGCGCTGGCTGCGCGCATGAATCAGCCGCGCGATAATCTCCTTGCCGGTGCCACTTTCGCCTGTGATCAGCACGCTGGTGTCGGTGACGGCGACCTGGTTGATCTGCTCCACCACCGCGTCCATGGGGCTGCCCTTGCTGGCTACCAGGCGCGGCTCGGCTGCCTCCAGGCGTTCTCTGAGCGTGCGGTTTTCAGAGAGCAGGCTGTAGCGTTCTGCCGCTTTGCGTACCAGGCGTGAGACATCCTCAGGGTCGAAGGGCTTGGTGATGTAGTCATAGGCGCCGTCCTTGAGCGCCTGGATGGCGGTCTCAACCGCGGCGTGGGCGGTCATGATGATCACCGTGGCGTCTGGCGCTAGCTTCCGCACACGTTGCTGCAGTTCGATGCCGTCCATTCCAGGCATCTTGATGTCCACCAGCAGAATATCGGCGGCGCGGTCTCCAAGCTGAAGCAGCGCTTCCTTGCCGCTCGCGGCCGTCTCCACGTCGAAGCCCTCGTCGCGAAACCAGGCGGCGAGGGAGGTGCGCACATGTCGTTCGTCATCGACGATCAGCATTCGAACAGCGGATCCCATCACTAATTCCCTTCCGGTGGCGTGTCGGCTGGGTCCGACTCGCTGATGGCGGTGAAGCGCAGCACGAAGCGCGTGCCAATTCCTTCGTCAGAGAAGACGTCGATGGCGCCCGAATTACGCTGGACGATCCCATAGACGACGCTGAGCCCGAGCCCCAGCCCCTTGGAGCCCTCTTCATCGGACTTCGTCGTGAAGAAGGGCTCGAAGATATGCTTGCGCACATCTTCGCTCATACCCATTCCAGTGTCGCTGACGACGATCTTGATCTTGTCACCATCGGGCTTTGACGTGACGGAGAGCACGCCGCCACCCATCATCGCCTCGATGGCGTTGACGAAGAGCGCCAGGAGCGCCTGCTCGAGTTGCCCAGGGTCGCAGAAGATCTTGGGCAACCTCTCAGCCAGTGAACGGTTGTCTGTCACCTCGGAGAGGTCCATTTTGTGTTTGATCAGGAAGAAGGCCTTGTTGATCGCGTCGTTGACGTCGGTGGGCTCCTGTTTGGAGCCTGTGCGGCGCGCAAAGAGCAGCAAGTTGGTCACGATCTCGCCGCAGCGAGTGGCCTCCGATGAGATGGCGTCGAGAATCTCCATGGAATCGCTGTATTGCTCCTTCAACTCAGGTTGTTTGCTGATGCGTCGGATCATGAGCTTGGAGTAGGTTACGACGCTGGCCAGTGGGTTGTTGATCTCGTGGGCCACCACAGCGGCGAGCTTGCCAAGAGACGCCATGCGTTCAACGCGGATCATCTGCTCCTGAGCCTGTTCCAGCGCAGCGGTTTTTTCATCCACTCGCCGCTCCAGGGTCTGGTTCCACTCCAGCAAAGAGGCGTTGGCGCGCTCTAGGTCGCGAGCCATGCCGTTGAGGGCACGCCCTAGCACGTTGAACTCCTCAATGTCGTCCTCCTCGATGCGGGCAGCGTAGTTCCCCTCACCCAGAGCCGTGACGCTACGGGAGAGACGCCGTATGGGCCCGCGAACGGCGTGGCGCACGATCAACAAGGCCACGCCGACGATCAAGAAGAAGGCGAGCACGGAGCTGGTGATGGAGAGCTGCATGGTGTCTCGTCGCGCCTTCTCAGCGGGCGTCAAGAGCAGGGTGACGTCCAGCAGGCCGAGGAGGGTCTCTTTGGATGAGTGGGCGTGGCAGGCAGCAGTGCTGCAAGAAGCTTGGTTGCTGATAGGCATAGTGATGCCCAGAGCTGGGTGTCCGTCGACCTCGAACGTACGGACGCGGTCGATGGTTTTGAGGTGAGGGAGGGGCTTGTCTGTGGCGTGACAGCGCCGACAGAGCTCGTCCTCTTGTTTGTTGAGCTTCTTGCCGATCTCACTAGGCATCGAGGAGATCGCCGTGGCGCCTTGCTTGTTGAAGATTCGAATCTTGAGGTTGGGCGACTCTTGCGCGATGTGCAGCACAGATTGCTGCAGCTGTGTATGCCCGTCTTCGGCAAGCATGGAGGTGTTGAGCGCGCCGTAAATGACCTCTGTGAGGGCCAGGCCGTTGATGCGAGCGCAGTGCTCGGCATAACGTTGCTGCGCGCCAATCTGAATCACGGCGGTGATGCCAAACAGAATGCCCAGGGTGATGATCAGCAAACCGCTGAGACGAAAGGTGAGGGAGTTCATACGCAGCATGATTCACTTGTGGCGCTCGTGCAGCCATCCCGCCCGTTGAGAAGACACCGCGCGTAGCCCCCCTTGGACCACACGGGATGTCTGCTGCAAGGTTACTGCGGGAGGGCATGGAGCGTCAAAGGCGGGGTACATTTACAGCAAAGGGCCTTAAGGCCCTTCAACAACCATTGCAGGCAATCGTCCAGTCATAGCTGGCGCGTAGCTCAATGATCTTGCTACACGCCGCCGAGCTGGGCGTTGCGTCACCAAGCTGGAGGTTGGGGTAATCTCTGGTGTGCTTCCCACGGTCCTTGTAGATGTCATTGATGATGGCATCCACCGCAGCCTCATCGAAGAGGTTATCATTCAGGTAGACATTTTGAAGCTGGAAGAGACCAGAAAATGCCCCTGCTTCATAGCCTGTGAGTTGGTTTCCGGCGAATGAGATCAGAACTAACTCCCTGAGCGTTCCAAGCTCCGCTGGGATGCTCCCAACCAGCTTGTTCCAGCCCAGGTTGAGGTATGCCATGCTGCTCAGTCCCCCAAACTCATGGGGGATACTCCCCGTCAGATCATTGCTCCGAAACGAAAGCCTCTCTAGCCTTGTGAGCTTCCCCAACTCTGGGGGGATGCTTCCCGTCAGCTGGTTGCTTGCCAGCTGCAGCTCCTGAAGGTTTCTGAGTTGGCTCAGCTCGGGAGGGATGCTCCCCGTCAGAGCATTGGCATGAAGCCAAAGGACCTCCAGGTTGGTGATCTGCCCCAGCTCTGGGGGGATGCTCCCTGAGAAATGATTATTGTCGAGAGAGAGGTATTGTAGGTTGGTGAGTCGCCCAAGTTCTGGGGGGAGACCACCCACCAGGTCGTCGCTCTGAATTTGTATACGCGTGACCCCCAAGGGCCCGTCGGAGGAGAGGGCACGCACGACCTTCAGGCCCTCCAATCCGTACAAATACGTTATGTCATTGTTGACCATGACAACCCCATCCCCAAGATTCCAGCGTATAGCGGCACCACTCTTGATGACGCTAGGAGAGAACGCCTTCGTCATGGTCTCTAAGGTAAAGAGCACCTCATAGCCTGTGGGGCGTCTCCATTGTTGCGTCAACTACCCTCACGTCCGTTGAAGTTCCTCCATCTGCGACACTGACTGTGCAATAGCCACCGATGCAGGCCGCGCTGGCGCATTGGAGGTCATGGGTGCAACTCTGACCCTCTTGCCGAGTGCCGGCAGCGCAGGTTTTCAGCGTGCAAACCTCTGACACACAGTCCAAAGGATGGACACATGAGGCACCTCGCTCTGAAGGGTTTTTGGCCTTGCATACCAACTCGTCGCAGCGACTCGACGCGCACTCCTTGTCTGTCACACAGACATCCCCGAGGAGCCGACCTTTGTCATCAGCACAGCTCACACTCATCAGGGTCAGGAGGAGCCCTAAGAACAATGTCTTTGCCATTATTGCCTCCTCAATAAGTGTGGCGGGGCCTTCATGATACCATCTTTGTTGGCATCACCCGAAACCACGAGTGCACTCGTTTCATTGCTTGGTGAAGATCTCATCGCTCTAAGGTGATATCCTTGGAGGGCTCATTCATCGTCCAAGGAGAAGGCAATGCCGCTCAAAGGCGGAAGAGCGCCGACATTGCATGCGCTATTTCTGGTCGCCCTGCTTTCGTCTCTTGGCTGTGAGGACGCGTCCCTCAAGCGCCTTGGTGATACCTGCCAGCAGGAGAGCGAGTGCTCTTCTGGTCGCTGTGATGAGTTGGTCTGCAAGAGTTTTGACCCCCATGAAGAGGGTGAGACTTGCGTCCACAATTTCGAGTGTGGCTCAGAGGTCTGCAGCGTGACCTCTGGAGTGGGCCTCTGTGATGTTGGCCAGCGCGTGCTTGGAGGTGTTTGTACCGCAGATCTCCAATGCAGCTCTGCCTCGTGCGTCGCTGGTCAGTGCACAGCAACTGTCGCTGATGGGGCTACCGATGGTTCCAAGGATGGGGGGCTTCCCCTCGACAGTTCCAAGGATGGGGCGGGCATCGATGCGGATGCATCCCCAATCCCCAACCCAGGCGAGCATCTCTGGCACAAAACCTTTGGTTCAGCCGTCTTGTCTGAGTCCATCAGGGGCGTGGTGATGGACGACAGCGGAAATATCACCATTGTGGGAGTCTTTGAAGACACGTTCAATCTCGGCAGCAGCGACATCGTCTCAGAGGGGAACCGCGATATCTTCATTGCCAGCTTCACTTCCGAGGGCTTGCACCGCTGGCAGAAGTCCCTGGGCGGCAGCGGAGATAGCTACGTTCGTGCTGTGACTGTGGATGCAAGGGGCCATATCACCCTCACCGGCTACTTCCAGGAGACGGTCGAATTGGGTGGCGGCAGCATCACCTCCAGGGGTTCTGACGACATTTTCATCACCAGTTTCACCGCTGATGGTGTGCATCGTTGGCAGGAGAGACTCGGGGGGGCTCACGAGGAACAGAGTGTGGCCATTGTTGCAGACGCGAGTGGCAATATCACCCTTACCGGAAGCTATAAAGGTACGATCAACCTGGGGGACGGATTTGTTACCTCCAAGGGCATTGACGACATTTTCATCACCAGCTTCACCGCTGATGGCTCACACCGTTGGCAGAAGACCATGGGTGGTCCAGAGAATGATCGCGGGCAAGGCGTGGCAGTGGATGGCAATGGCAACGTCAGTGTCATCGGATCCTTTCAAGGAACGTCCGAGCTGAGCAATGGAAGCGTCACCTCCAAGGGCTTTTACGACATTTTCATCACCAGCTTCACCGCTGATGGCTCACACCGTTGGCAGAAGACCATCAGTAGTCCACAGGATGATAGCGGCCAAGGCGTGGCAGCGGACAGCAATGGCAACGTTACGGTTGTTGGAGCGTTCACGCAGACCATTGACCCAGGTGGTGGCGAGATCAGCTGCAGCGGGAACATCGACATCTTCATTAGCAGCTTCACCGATGCAGGCGTGCATCGCTGGCAAAAAGCGCTAGGTGGCACGGGCTTCGTCGGCTCGGCCAATGCTGATGCTGTCGTGACGAACGATCACGGGGATATCACCCTTATTGGAGATATCCTTGGAACCATAGATCTGGGCGGTGGAAATCTTACCTCCTTGGGATGGACTGATGCCTTTGTCACCAGTTTTAGCGCTGATGGTACTCACCGCTGGCAGCAGGTATGGGGTGGCACCGGATTCGACTATTGTCACGCCTTGGCCGTGGGCCGCGGCGGCGTCACC
>JAFCZD010000015.1 GCA_019314525.1 Deltaproteobacteria bacterium | reverse complement strand
ATCAACGACCGCAAACGCGAGGCGCACGTCATCGCCCAGCTTGAGCCCGATGGTGTCAACGATCTTGGAGACGTTCTTGCCAACGAAGTCCTTGTTGATATGACCGTCGTGAAAGAGCTGCTTCGTCAGACGCGATATCTGCGAGGACGAGAGCTCGTAGGCGCCCGCGGCCTTGAGCTCACGCCGCAGGGGATCGAAGATCTCGGCCACCGCGAAGACTTCTTTTTCGTCGCAGCAGATCACGTTGTTGTCGAAAGATGCGCCGCGAAAGATGCCTGTGGCAGCCCGCCGCAGGTCGGCTGTCTCATCCACCACCACAGGTGGGTTGCCTGGCCCGGCAGCGATAACCTTCTTGTTGGTCTGCATCGCTGCGTTGACCACAGCGGGCCCACCGGTGACCACCAAGAGCCGCACGCCAGGGTGCTGCATCATCTCATTGGCGGACGCGATGGAGGGCTCGGCGATGGTGGTCAGCAAGTTGGGCGGTCCACCGACGCCTACGATGGCCTCGTTGAGCAGGTGGATATGCCAGGCGCTGACGCCACGCGCCGAGGGGTGCACGTTGAAGACTGCTGCGTTGCCCGCTGCCACGAAGCCAATGCCATTGTTGACGATGGTCTCGGTGGGGTTGGTGGTGGGCGTGATCGAGCCAATGACCCCATAGGGCGCCCACTCGATCAGCGTCAACCCACGGTCCCCCGTGAAGGCCACGGGCTGCAAACGCTCAGGGCCAGGCGTCTTCTCTGCCGCGAGCGTGTTCTTACGGATCTTGTCCTCGATGCGCCCAAGGCCCGTCTCGACGTGAGCGTATTCGCTCAGCTCGCGCACATGACGCAGGGTCACATCACGCATCGCCTGCACGGCCTTATGTCGCAAAGAGAGCGGCTGCAGCCGCCAGTTCTCGAAGGCCTGACGCGCCGCCGTTACGGCTGCGTCGATGGAAGGAAAGACCCCTGCTGACCCGCGGGGAAAACCACGGGCCCCAGGTGCTGCTTTGATCTCGCGAACCACGGCTGGGGCCACAGCGGGCGCCACGGCGGGTGCCACGGGAGACGGGCTCTCCTCTACCCCTAACCGCGTGACGACGCGATCAACGAGCTGCTGGATCCTCTTTTCGTCGAGTTCCATCCGGCCACTCCTTCAGCCCTCAGCGAGGCGTGTCTTTTCTGTAGCGTTGCTCGCCCTCGGCCTGGACGAGATCGACGATGGCCATGATCGTCGCGTCCACGGGGCGGTCCTTGGTCACCAACGCGCGCTGCTGCCAGAGGCGTAGAGCACGACCTCGCCCACGCCTGCACCCACCGCATCCACCGCCACAACCGTCGAGCCTACAGGCGTCCCATCAAAGTCACACGTCTTGACCAGGAGGAACTTCATGCCCTCGAGCACATCTTCTTTGCGGCTGGCCACTACGGTGCCAACCACCTTGCCCATCTGCATCTCGGCCTCCTGCGTGCTACCGCTCACGCGCACCTTCAGCGGTGACGCGCACCCTTGCCTATGCGTGGTGTGACTCGGTCCACCACTTCACCGTGGTGGGCCGAGCTTGCGGCACTACTTGACCGCGTCTGCGCGACCCAAGGGAAGTACAAGGTCAACGTTGACGTGGGGACGTGGGATGACATGCACGGAGACGAGCTCGCCCACACGCTCGGCAGCGCGCTGCCCCGCTTCGGTCGCGGCCTTCACCGCCGCCACATCGCCTCGTACCACGGCTGTGACATAGCCTCCGCCGATCTTCTCGTATCTCACCAGATCAACCTTGGCGGCCTTGACCATCGCGTCAGCGGCCTCGACCATTCCGATGAAGCCCTTGGTTTCGATCATACCCAGCGCGTCAGCCATTTCATGCTCCTCTTCTGAATTTCTCGTGCTCAGAACTCTCGCTCGAGCGCCTAAGGTCCGTATTTGTCGACGAAACAGCTATTTGTCGACGAAACAGCTATTTGTCGACGAAATCGGGCGGCATCTGCCCGGTGATGCTCTCAATGGCAGCGGTGGCCGCCTCAGCGGCAGCGTCGATCTCAGCCTCAGGCCCCGAAAGCCAAAGGCGACCGAAAGCCCCAAAGGGCTGAATATTGACCAAGAACACCCGAGCCGCCTTCTCCGCCTCGTTGGCGGCGAAGGTTACATAGCCCGCGGGATCGGTCTCGAGAATGAAGAGTGACTGGCCGGGCAAGATCATCATGCCCGCCGAGTTGCGGTTGATGATTTGCGCCTGGTAGGGCTCAACAGCCCGGATCACTTGGTTGGTCGCCACCCGCGGCTTGAGACGTTGCTCCTCTTTCAAGCCGAGAAACTCGAGAATCGCGCGTCCTGCGGAGAGGACCTCGCCTTTATCCTCATGGTGGACCTCCAAGAGGCCGTAGGCGCGCTCCACCACCTGCAGCGCAGGAGCCACGCTTGTCGCCTTGAGCGCCACATCCGTCACACGGTTGATCGCAATGCCTGGTGCGATCTCGACGAAGAGCGACGCAACCTCGGGCACGGGCAAAAAGCCACGGGCGGTCTTGCCAATGAAGCTCGCGAGTTGTGGTTGCAGGCTATCGAGGAAGGTGAAAGTTCGAAGTGCAATGCTCATCAAGCCGTCCCAAGCGTCAAGAATGGGGAAAAACAGCGCAATAATGACGCACTGGGTTCTATCACAGGGCAGAAGGCGCCGACAAGATGACAAGACGCGAGGAAGGGGGATTTTACAGCACTCAGGCTACGTGAGCGCTCAAGGCCCGTGGCAGACCCGCCAGGTCTGCATGCCGGGTGACGTCGATGAAACCATGTGCCTGCAGAGCGTGGGCAACCTCGTCGATTTGGCCTGGGTCCATCTCCAAGAGCAGCATCCCACCGCTTACGAGGGCTGAGCGCGCCTGAGGCAAAAATCGCAGGATGGCGTCCAAACCATCGTCTCCGCTAAAAAGGGCCACAGAGGGCTCGAATTCCCCCACCTCCGGTGGAAGCTGCGCAGCCTCGCCACAACGCACATAGGGAAGGTTCGCCACCACGAGATGAAAGAGATCGGCGCCAAAGCCGCTGAGGAGATCCCCCTGGACCACTCGTACGCCCACGTCATGCCGATGCGCGTTGCGAAGAGCCAGCTTGGCCGCCTGGACCTCGAGATCTACGGCAACAACCTCGGCGTCTGGCCACTCGTGGGCTAACGTCACGGCGATGGCTCCTGAGCCTGTACCCACGTCCACCACGTGAGGGTGCTCTTGTCCGGCGTCTTTTCGCCACACCAGCGCTTGCTCTATCAAGAGCTCTGTCTCTGGACGTGGAATCAACACCCCCTGCTCGACGTGGAAGGTCAAAGACCAAAACTCCTTCTCACCGACAATATAAGCCACCGGTTCACGCTTCAGCCGCCGCCGCACATGGTCTCGGTACGCGGCGAGCTCTGGAGCGGCGAGGGGCTTGTCGAAGTCCATATAGAGCCGAATGCGCTCCACCTCCAGAACATGAGCAAGCAGGACTTCAGCATCAAGCCGCGGCGACTCGATGCCCTCGCGCGTGAAGCGCTCGGTCGTCCACTTGAGCACCTCCAGCACTTCCCAACGCCCGCTCCCTGGCTTCTGCTCGCTCAATCCCCTCCTCCTCGCTGCCGGCGATAGATGCCCCTGTCGTAGACATAGAGCCCTGGTGAGCTGCTGGGGCGCAAGCTGTCATAGATTCGCACCTCGCGTGCATCAGCGCTCATGCGCCAGCGCCGCGCCACTCGGTCCTCGCAGCCTGCGATCTGCACCCGCAGCACCTCTTCCAACTCTGGCGGAGGGTTGGGTTCGGGGACCACCTTATGAGGCGTCACATGAGGGGCCCCTCGCACAGCGATTATTGAGAGGAAAACCCGCCGGCCATCCTCACAGCGCCCCCCCAAGGGACGCGCCAAGGCTGGCTGCTCGGGGAAGGCATGGACCACAGAGAACGCCCATGTTCCGTCGGGCAAGCGCCAGCTCTTCGCATTGGACTCTTTCGTCTGCCCGTTGCCTGGCGACCGCGCGCCCACGATCCCAACATCGAGCAGCGAGATCAGAGTCTTGTCCCCCTTGACGAGCGCCGCGAGGCCGCGACCAAGGCCAGGGAAGTTGAGCAACACCACGCGCTCCCGCAGGTATCTGAGCACAGGCGGAGTGGGCATTCGGGCGTGGCTCAAGGCCACGCTCTCGAGGGGCCCTGGCGCAGCATCGTCGGAGAGAAAACGCCGCCGCTCATAGGGCACACTGCAACGCCATCCATTATGAAAGCCCCAGAGCGCCCTCTGGGGGAACGCCGCCATACAAGCGCGAATGGATAAGCGCCGCCTCACAGCCTCATGAACCTCAGGCACAGAATCGAAGCGGATCTCACCCTCGAAGCGCAGCGACGGGTGGGCACTCTTTTCGTTGCCGTCAGCGTCGTGGAGGGTCACCCGATAGCGCCAGCGCGCCACACGTGGCGCGGGAAGAGGCGTGAGGGTGGAGAGGGGAATACGCGCTTCGAGCTGCCACCCTTGGGGCGTCTCAGCGCCAAAACTGGCCACCGCGGCGTCCCGCCAGCGCTGCGAAGGTTTGTCAAAACGAACCAAGGTACGGAAGGTGCCCAGCCAGAACCGCACCCCGAGGAGGGAAGCGTCCATCCCCTTGGGTACCACTGCGGGCGTGAGCACGATCTCCACAGCGTCTGTCCGCCCAAACATTCCCAGAGCCTTGGCAGGCACATGAGAGTCATCCCGAGCCACGAGGGCGAGGCTCAAACCGCCACTGTAGGAGGCCACAGCCATTCGAGCGCTCAGGTCCTCGGTGTTAGAGTCCGCGCGCAGCCGCACAGGCTTTTCGAACCAACGAAGGGATTGCCACTCGCCCAAGCTCCCGTCAGCGTTGCAGCGTACGCCACCTTGGACAGGGCGCTTGAAATGGGGCCGACGCGCCAGATGCTCGAGGGGCCGACGGCTGCGAGCGAGATCCCCCTCACGAGGCAGCCCACTGGCAGGGATCTTCCACTCCACCTTGGGCAAGGGGTGTGGATCCTGCGCCGCGCCGTGGCAGCCAAAGGCCACCTGGGCGACGATCACGATGGTGAATACTCGCCGCATCAGCGCACGGCCTATAGCACACTCTACCCGTCAACGGCAGGTCATCCACTGTGGAAGGTATGCTAGAGTCCTGAGAGCCGACGAAGGTCAAGTGTGATCTAGATCAACAATGAGGATGATCGGGCTAAGCCGTGGGTATGACAACGTGCACCCGCATCGAGACAGAGCAGGAGGTCCAGCATGAAAAAGGTGATCCTCGGCTGCATCATCGCAGCGTTTCTAGCGTTTATCGCGCCATCAGCTCATGCCCAATATGCCGTGGGGCATCGGTCATTTGGCGTGGGCTCTGCCATGGGCGCAGGGTACTCCAAGATGGACCTCCAATTCTCCAAGCTCGATGACGGCGCGCTGCCCGAAGACATGGTCTTGTTGCTGCCAACCTTGGAGCTGAAGCTCTTCCTCTCGGACACCCTCTCCCTTGATATCAGCGCTCCTGTGAGCAACATCGCTTTCTCCAACGCCCTCCGCGACTATTTCTTTGTCACAGGTGAGGCGTATCTCAACTTTCACCCATCGGCCCCGAGCCAGACGGAGCTCTTCGTAGCGCCAGGCGTCGGCTTCTCCTATGCATTCAAGAGCTATGACAACGAGGTGGGAGAATCCATCAGCGAGTCCGCCTGGGCCTTCCATGTACCCGTGCGTGTAGGCTTCGAGTTCAATAACCCACGGCGCAACTTCTCCTGGTTCATCGCCGCCCGCCCCTTCTTCAACCTTGTGCACGGTCACAAGGGAGATATCAAACCCGGCGGCGGCATGATGCTCGAACTTGGCGTCATGGCCTACACTGTGAGCCACCAGGCCAACCGCTACTAGACATGGCCGGCGGAAATGATGACCCCGATCAGAATCCGCCCCAGAATCTGTGAGGGCGAGTTTCTGACCGGTTTCTTGGCATTTCACTGCCGTCATTCTTCGTTCTTTTTGGTTCACGACTTACGCCGTGAACGTCTAGTCCAAGCTCAGTCCTACCTGAGAGCGCTCTAATCCATCTCCAGCCCATCGATCTTCGCCGCTAGGATGAAATCCGCCTCTGAGAGGCCATCGATGGCGTGGGTGAAGAGGGTGATTTTCACCTTACCCCAAGCGAAAAAAAGGTCAGGATGATGCCCTTCTTCCTCGGCCAAGCCACCAACATCATTAACAAACGCCAGAGCACTCTTAAAATCAGCCATGCTGTACTCACGCGTGAGATGGTGGTCTTCCATCACACGCCAGGCCTCATGGAGTTGAGGGCGCAGGGCCTCGATCTGGGCTGAGGCGAGACGCGGTGTTTTACCGCTACATGGAATACAGTGTTTTTCGCCCAACGTATTCAGCGTCTTCATGCTCGTTCCTTGGAAGAAGGTGTTGTGAGCACCTAGCACGTTCTCGACGCGAGGCCAGTGATGGGCCACCTGGCACCAGCCCTAGGGGCGCGCTATGGTTTGGCGCACTGCGAAAGAAGACAGAATGACGAAGAAAATCGGGGTACTCATGGACCCCATCGGGGATATCACGGCCTACAAGGACAGCACGCTAGCGATGCTCCTAGAGGTCCAGCGCCGGGGCTGGGAGCCCGTAGTGATGACCCTCTCCGACGTGTTCGTCGAGAACGGCGTCTGCCAGGGCCAATACACAAGGGTTGAGGTCCGCGATGATCCCGATGATTGGTTCACGTTGGGAGAGCCGACCACTGCGCCCCTCCACCACCTCGACGCGCTCCTGATGCGCAAAGACCCCCCCTTCGACATGGAGTATATTTATGCCACCTATGCGTTGGAGCTAGCAGAGGGACGGGGCCTCTTGGTCGTTAACAGGCCGCAGTCCCTCAGGGATTTCAACGAAAAGTTCTCCACCACGCTCTTCCCTCAGTGCTGCCCCGAGACCCTCGTGACCCGTGACCCTCTACGCCTGCGAGCGTTCGTCGGAGAACACGAGCAAGCCGTGATCAAACCCCTCGATGAGATGGGGGGCAGCTCCGTCTTCAAGACGGCCCGAGATGACCAAAACCTTGGCGCCCTCGTCGAGATGATGACACACCACGGGCAACGCACGGTGATGATCCAGCGTTTCATTCCGGAGATCACCGCAGGCGATAAACGCATCCTCCTCGTGAACGGTGAAGTCATCCCCTATGGGCTGGCCCGTATCCCCGCGCCGGGAGAGTTCCGTGGCAACCTGGCCGCTGGGGCCACAGGCCGTGGGGTAGAGCTGAGCGAGCGCGATTTGTGGATTTGCCAGCAGATTGGTCCCGCCCTCGCCGAGCGTGGCCTGGTCTTCGTTGGCATCGACGTTATCGGAGACTACTTGACGGAGATCAACGTCACCAGCCCCACGGGTATCCGAGAGCTCGACAAGCTCTTCGACTTGAACACCGCCAAGACGCTCTTCGACGCGGTAGAGCGACTGTTGAATAGATAAACTGCCCTTCAATGTGGCCTTGAATTCGCTATCCATCTGCCCTTGAGGTAACCTCTCTGGGTTCGCCACAAGGAGCCCATGGCATGCCTGTCTTCGTATACGAAGGCCGCACACGAACCGGAGATCTGCAGAAAGGGACCATCGACGCCCAGAGTGAGGCGGCGGTATCCCAGCGGCTTCGGGAACAAGACATCACGGTCACCAAACTCAAGCGCAAAGCGCGAGAGTTCAACTTCAGCCTCGGAACGGGCGTCACAACCCGGGATGTCGTCGTCTTTGCACGACAGTTCGCGACGATGATCGACGCTGGCCTTCCCTTGGTTCAGGCGCTGGAGATCCTCGCCGCCCAGGCCGACAGCAAATCATTCGGCAAGATCCTTACCGACGTCAAAGCCAGGATCGAGGGAGGGGCGACCTTCTCCGACGCCCTGGGGGCCCACCCCAAGGTCTTTGACCACCTCTTCGTGAACATGGTGGCCGCTGGAGAAGCTGGCGGAATCTTGGACACGATCCTCAATCGCCTCGCGAGCTATATGGAAAAGGCGATGAAGCTGACGGCCAAGATCAAAGGCGCGATGGTCTATCCAGCTGCCATCGCCATCGTCGCCGTGGGCGTGATCGTGATTCTGCTCTGGAAGGTCATCCCCGTCTTCGAGAAGATGTTCGTGGATATGGGGGCTGGTAAGATGCCAGCCTTGACACAGATCGTCTTGGACCTCAGCCGAGGCTTCACCTCCAACGCTCACTTCATTTTCGGGGGAGGAATCGCGTTCATTTTCGGCTTCAGCTTCTCCATGCGTACCAAGCGTGGCAAACGCTTCTGGCACAGACTTCTGCTTCGTATCCCGGTGGTTGGCCCCACCGTGCGCAAGGGGGTCGTCGCACGCTTCTCACGAACCTTCGGCACGCTGCTCTCTTCGGGTGTTCCGATCCTCGACGCCATGGAGATCTGTGCTCGCACCGCGGGCAACATGGTCGTGGAAGAGGCGATTATGGAGGTTCGGAAAAAGGTCTCGGAAGGCAAAGATGTCGCGGGTCCGCTTATGAGGACCAAGGTCTTCCCGCCCATGGTGGTGCAAATGATTGGGGTCGGCGAGCAAACTGGCCAGATGGATCAGATGCTACAGAAAATCGCCGATTTCTATGAGGACGAAGTAGACATAGCTGTTGACGCTCTTACAGCGCTGATGGAGCCGCTGATGATGGTCTTCCTTGGTGGCGTCGTTGGCTTCATCCTGATCGCCATGTATTTGCCAATCTTCGAGGTCGCAGGCAACGTCAAGGGTTAGCCATTAGCCCTGCCATGGGTGAGCTGAACGCCACATGAACTCTCTGGCCACCCACCCCAGCCTCCCGACTCCCAGCACCAATAACACCCAGCCACCCAGCCGTCTCCTCAAGCGCTTGAGCTATCTCATGCTTGTGCGCGTGGTCCTCTTCACGTTGCTCTTGGGTGGCACGGTGGGGGTACACTTCGCCTGGCAGCGCCCTGAAGCTCTTGGCGGCCCCTACGTCTCAGTGCTCTTCATCTTCATTGCTGCCATCTACATCCTCAATATCGTCTATGCCGCAGCAATCCGCCTGGGCTGCGACCTGCGGTATATGGCGATGCTTCAAATCGGCGTCGATCTAGTGACCAGCGCAGTCCTCGTTCACTTCACAGGATCCGCCGAGAGCGCCTTCGTGCTCTTCTTCTTGCTCACCCCAGTCGCCGCCGCCATCACCCTTTCACGTCGAGCCACGCTCATCACCCTCGCTGCTGGTCTTGTGCTCATGGGCTTGACCATCGTCCTTGGTCATTTGCGCCTGATCCCGATGCTCCAAGGGCAGAAGCTGATGGAGACGCCCACAGTGGAGGTGGCGCGGAGCCTGCTCCTCAACGCCGGCGCCATGACCGCCGTTGCCGCACTCTCTGGCTACCTGGCAGACCTCCTGCACAGCGCGGCGAGTGAAGCCGCCAAACAATGGGGCCACTTCGCAGACCTCGAGGCTCTCCATGAAGACGTGGTGCGATGCTTGACCAGCGGCCTGATCACCATCGATCGCGGTGGTAGCGTGGTAACCGCCAACGACGCCGCTTATACCCTGCTCAAGGCTCAGGAAGACACGCTCATGGGCCACTCGCTCGCTGACACCTACGGAAAACTATTCGAGTTGACTCAAGGGCCGAGTATCCGCCCACGCCAAGAGGTGGCACTCATGGTTAACCATGAACACCGTCACTTTGGCGTCTCCATCTCCCCCCTCACCAATCGCGACCAGCAACAGATCGGGCAGATCATCAACTTTCAAGATCTCACGCGCTTCAAATCCATGGAGCAGACCGCGCAGCGCGCCGAGCAACTGGCCGCGTTGGGACGGGTGGCAGCTGGCGTGGCGCACGAGATCAGAAATCCTCTCGCCTCCATCTCAGGCTCCTTGGAGTTGCTCGCAAGCGAGCAAGACCTCTCTGCTGAGGGAAAGAAGCTCACGTCCATCGCCCAGCGCGAGATCGAGCGGCTCAATCGACTCATCAGCGAGCTCCTCGACTACGCGCGTGCGCGTCGAAGCGCTTCCCTTGAAACGATGGATCTCCATCAAGCGATCCCTGCGCTTGTCGCCTCAGTATCGGGGCTGATGCAAAGCAACGCTGCGTCGCCGCAAGTGATTGTCGAACAGGACGCCCATGAGTGTTGGATTGCCGGCGATCTCGATCTCTTGACAGGCATGCTCTGGAACCTGGTTCGCAACGCATGGGAGGCGAACGAAGAGGAGCAGATCACAGTGTCCGTGAGCAGGACGGATGATGAGGCGGTCCTCGAGGTACGAGACCAGGGTGAGGGAATCCCCGCCGAGCAACTCGAACATATTTTTGAGCCCTTCTTCAGCACCAAGAGCAAGGGCAACGGTCTTGGCCTCGCCATCGTGCACCGCGGCGTGCTCGATCACGGCGCCCGGATCGAGGTTGAAAGCGTCGAGTCCGTGGGGACCACGTTTCGCATCTTCTTCCCCCGTATCCAATGCCCCAGCTCCGAAGAGTGAGCACTGAACTGCCCCCAACCCACCCTAAATTTCCATTTTCAAGGGAATGACGTGCACGGCCACATCCATCATGCCCGCTCCATGGCTGGCACCCTCGCAGAAGAAGTATATACTCCGCGGCGAGACAAAGGAGACACCCCATGCGCATCGCGCTCGGTGGCGACCACGCCGGATACGACCTGAAAGAAGAGCTTCGCGCTCACCTCGAGGAGCTAGGCCACGAATGTTTGGACCTTGGCACCCATGATCGAGAGTCGGTGGATTATCCCGACTATGCCGAACGTGTTGGGCTGGCTTTGGGCCGCGGTGAAGCGGAGCGCGGCATCATGATCTGTGGTAGCGGCGTTGGCGCCTCGGTGGCCATCAACAAGCTCCCCGGCATCCGCGCAGGCCTCTGTCATGACACCTACTCGGCTCATCAAGGGGTTGAGCATGACGACATGAACGTGCTCGTCCTCGGCGGCCGCATTATCGGGCCCTTGCTCGCTCGCGAGCTCGTCAGCGCGTTCATTGGCGCCCACTTCAGCAACGAAGAGCGCCACCAACGACGCCTGGATAAGGTCAACGCCCTCGAAAAACGCTACTAAAGGAGCAACGCCGATGAGCCTCATCGAGCTTCCCAGCTATCAAGCCCTGCTCGCGCACCGCGGGACCTTCGAGGACCGCCCCATCAGCAAACTCTTCGCCGAGGATCCTGCGCGCTTCGAGCGCTTCTCGCGCCGTATGGATGATCTGCTCTTCGATTTTTCGAAAAACCGCATCGACGAGCAGACCCTCGCTCTCCTCGTGAAGCTCGCCGAAGAAGCGCAGCTCGGCGAGTGGATTGAAAAGATGTTCGCGGGCGAACGCATCAACGGCAGCGAGGACCGCTCTGTCCTTCACGTGGCCCTGCGCAACCGCTCCAACCGCCCGATGAGGGTGGACGGAGAGGACGTGATGCCCGCCGTCAACGCCGTGCTCGCCAAGATGCGCTCCTTCACCGAGCGAGTCCGCAGCGGTGCCTGGCGCGGCCACACCGGCAAAGCCATACGCAGCGTGGTGAACATCGGCATTGGCGGGTCGGACCTCGGGCCGGTGATGATCACCGAAGCCCTGCGCCCCTATTGGCAAGAGGGGCTCGACCTGCATTTCGTCTCCAACGTCGACGCCACCCACCTCTGCGAGGTGTTGAAGAAGGTTGACCCCGAGACCACGCTCTTCCTCATCGCTTCCAAGACCTTCACCACCCAAGAGACGCTCACGAACGCGCACAGCGCGCGCGCTTGGTTAGTCCATAAGCTCGGTGCTCAGGAGGCCGTCGCCCACCACTTCGCCGCGATCTCCACCAACGCTACTAAGGTGGCAGAGTTTGGCATCAACACGGACAATATGTTCGAGTTCTGGGATTGGGTGGGCGGGCGCTATTCCCTCTGGTCAGCCATCGGCCTCTCCATCGCGACAGTCATCGGCATGGACGCCTTCGAGGAGCTGCTCGCCGGTGCCCACGACGTCGACGAACACTTCCGCACGATGCCCTTCGCAGAGAACATACCTGTGTTGATGGCGCTCCTCGGCGTCTGGTATCACAACTTCCACGGCGCTGAATCACACGCCGTCCTCCCCTACGATCAATATCTGCACCGGCTGCCAGCGTACTTGCAGCAAGGGGATATGGAGAGCAATGGAAAGAGTGTTACGCGCGATGGCGCGCGCATCGACAACTACAACACCGGGCCGATCATCTGGGGTGAACCTGGAACCAACGGCCAACACGCCTTCTATCAGCTGATTCACCAGGGTACACGCCTCGTGCCAGCCGATTTCATCGCAGCGGCTGAAAGCCACAACCCCCTAGGGGATCACCACGAGAAGCTGCTCTCGAATTTTTTCGCGCAGACTGAAGCCCTCATGCGTGGCAAGAGCGCCCCCGAGGTGCGAGCTGACCTTGAGGCTCAGGGCTCTTCCGCCGAGGACATCACCAGCCTCTTGCCCCACAAGGTTTTCGAGGGAAACCGCCCTACCAACACCATCCTCTACCGCAAGCTCACGCCACAGACCTTGGGGCGGCTCATCGCCTGCTACGAACATAAGATCTTCACCCAAGGCGTGCTCTGGGACATCTACAGCTTCGATCAATGGGGTGTGCAGCTGGGAAAAGAACTCGCAGGAAAGATTCTTCCCGAGCTACAAAGCGACGAAGCTGTGACCGGCCACGACAGCTCCACCAACGCTCTAGTGGCCCACTATAAGAGCCTCCGCGCGTAACCTGGCCAGCTGTGATGGCTTGTGTCCTAAGTGAAAAGATAATTTCGACCAGCTGACTTAACCCGTCAGATCTCCAACCTGTCAGATCTCCAACCCGTCAGATCGCCAACCCGTCAGATCGCCAACCCGTCAGATCGCCAACCCAAGGCGACGACGCGCCTCATAGTGGTGTGGGCCCACAGCAAAATGTAAGAGCGCTGCCTGGTACTTGCGGTGCACCTCCTCCGCCTTCAACACGCTCATGGCCGCCGCCACGTCCCCACAGAGCAAGAGCCCACCACGCTCGGCGCTGCGCTGGGCAGCACGCTTGAAGGTCTCGGGCTTGACAGGCCCCTCCGAAGAGTAGGCCATGGCGACCTCTTCCAACGCGCGCCTCGCCCGGCGCGGGATCGCCCGCCCAAGCCGACGGGTCAAGTCGTCCACTTCCTCACCAGGGGCGAGGTAACCGGCAGCTCCGCGGTCGAAGAGCTCGGCGGCCGCCGCCAAGATGCCCACAACAGAATGCGAGGAGAGCAGGTCAAGATAGAACGTACGACTGAGCAGCTTGATCAGGGCCCGACCCAGCACGAAGCGAAAGCCGCCTCCCTTATCTCCCACCACACGCCGTGAGAGCGAAAGGCGCGGCGGAACCCCAGGCAACACCTTAACGCCACTCTCCTGCTCCTCTCCCAAGAAGACTTGCATCGACTCCACGCCGACAACATCGGCCAACAGCTCACAGCGCTCGGTGATGGAGTCCTCAGGATCAAGGGGGATCAAGCCGCGCTCATCCACCGCAAGCTCTTCCGAGAAAACCTGCGGCAGATATTCAGAGATCGCCGCAAGAAGCTCACGAGCCGCGCGTGGCTCGTCCCGATCGGTGAGGAGCTGCCAGTGCCCCTCCAGCGTCAGCGGTGTCTCCGCTGCTGGCCCCAGCGCCGCAGGCAACGCGAGCAACGATTGCTCTGCGATGCTCTGCTCCGCCTCAGTAGCCTCCCCCACCACGCACACAGCCTGAGCCGCAACGGCCGCGCGGTCCACCTCACCTTTGCGATCAAAGACCCGATAAAGCCCGCGAAAAGCATCTACGCTGAGGGGATCCTGCTCGAGGACCCGCATGTATTCTTTCGACGCGTCACCCAGGCTATCACCCCAGAGGTGAATCCCCGCCAACTCGAGGCGCGCCTCGAGGGAGTGGGGCGCACTCTGCAGAGCCCGCCGTATCTCGGTCTCGGCCTCCGCTGGACGCAGCAAGCGGCCAGCGAGCAAACGCGACCGAGCCAAGCGCACTGCCACCGCTCCTGGTGATCCTTCTGGGGGCAACTTTTCCAGGGCCTCCCCCCAAACCCGCACCAAGCCCTCGAAGTCCCCCCGACGCTCGAAGAACTCTGTCACACGCTCAATGCCCACACCGTGCTCGACGCAGAGAGACGTCGCCCGACGTAGCGCCTCGGCCGCTGCGTCTTCATCGTCGAGCCCGCGAGCATGGATCTCTGCGAGGTCGACCAACCCCTCGACGCGTTCGCTGGGTTCTCCGCGCTCAGTGAGCTGCTTCAGCAAGCGCACCGTCTCCGCCCAATCCCCCCGCTTGCGGTAGATGTCCACACAATGGGAGAGAGACTCGCGATCATCGGGTTGAGCGGCCAAGACTCCCTGCAAGACATCAAGGGCGGTATCAACCTCTCCAAGGTGTTTTTCGAGGATCTCCGCCCGGGTCACCAAGGCATCCCGCCGCCCCACCAGATCGTCGCCCCGCGCCTCGGCGAGCTGCGCCAAGAAGTCCTCGGCCTCACGCCAACGCTTCTCACGCCGGCACAGCGCTGACATCTGCTCGAGGCCCGCGACATGCGCAGGATCGATATCGAGGAGCTGCGCCAGCACCGCGATAGCCGCGTTGGTATCTCCGATATGCTCGCGGTGAATCGTCGCCAGCTGGATCTGCAAAGGCGCACGCGCAGCGGGCTCAACGGCCCCCATGCGGCGCTCGTAGAGGCTCACCACCTCAGCCCAACGTTGTCCCGCCGAGAGGATCTCTGCCAAACGACCAAAGGCAGCGCCATTCTTTGGATCTCCATCGAAGACGCGCCCGAAGAGCCGAGCAGCCTTTTCACGCTCCCCCAGTCGGTCAAAGCAAATATTGCCAGCGCGCAAGAGCGCTTGGATCCGTGCCTCTGAACGCACGGCGAGAGCAGCCTCACGCTCCAGAAGATCGGACGCCTCCTGCCACTGTTCCGTGTCCTCAGCGATACGGCGCAACATGCGCATGGAGGGCAGATCGCGTGGCTCCACTGCGAGCCCCTGGCGGAGCCAGTCGGCTGCCTCGTCGAGCCGCTCTTGCGCCACCAATAAGACCGCCGCGCGGAAGCAGAGCGAAGCCTTCCAGCTCGACTCACGGGCGCGTGGCAGCTGGCGCGCTGTCAGGTCCAGCAGGGCATCGTCGTTGGACCCACGATAGGCGAGGGTCTCCAGAGCAGCGATGGCGTGGGGGTCTTCAGGGTCTCCATCGAGCACTCGCTGGTAGATCGGCTCTGGGTCCCACTTCTGGCTCAGGTGGACCTCCACCAACGCTGCCCATTCTTTCAGCGCGGAGATGGCCGCGTCGCGGTCCTCGGAGATCGCCGCGATGTGCCCCAGCAACCCTGCGAGTCGCTCCCAATGCCCCGTTCGCCGACAAATATCCGCCAAACCATGCAAGGCGTCAGGCTGGTCCTCTAGCACCTTGAGGGCTGACTCGTAGGCTCTCGCCGCTCCCTCGGGATCGTCAGCGTGCTGATCGAAGAGCATCGCCAGGCGCAGATAAGCACGCACACGCAAGATGCGATTGTGCGCGCCCTCAGCCTCACGTAGATAGTGAGATTCGAGGGCCGTCCGGTCACCCACCGCCTGGTATATCCGCTCCAACCCATGACGGGCTGGTGTGCAACTTCCGTCCAACTCTAGGGCATGAGCGTAGAGCCCCTCGGCGCTCTCGGTGTTCCCCAAACGCTCTTCATAAATCTCTGCCGCACGACAGAGATAAGCCGCGCCCAAGGCGCCTTGACCGATCTTCTCGACGCCATCCACCATGAGCTTAGCGAGGGGTTCGTAGCGCTGGGTTCGAGCCAAGAGCTCTTCCAGGGCAAGGGTCGCCGGCGTGTAGGTAGGCGCCAACTCCCGGGCCTGTGCATAAGCTTCCTCGGCGTCATCCAAGGCTCCAAGCTTATCCTCACAAATCCGCCCCACCTGCAGCAGGGCCACAGCCTTTTCAGGGGCGCCCGAGATCGCGCTGACCTCGTTTTTGAGGACAGCGACAAGATCCTCCCAGCGCCCGAGACGCTCATAGATGCCCTTGAGGCGGTCGCGACAACCATCCTGACGGGCGTCGAGCTCCAACACGCGCTTGAAAGTTGTGATGGCCCCCTCTGCGTCTCGTAATGGGCCGTCCTCAAGCTCTCCAATGCGCACCCAGAGGTCAAGGGCCTCTCCCTCGTCCTCCGTGGCCCGAGCCCACTCAGACAAGACACCTTTCAGCTCCTCGGCCCGCTCTGCGGCCTGGTAGAGTCGCGCCAAGTGCATCAACGCCTCTCGGTCGCTGGGCATATGTTGGCGGAGCCGCTCCAGCGCCTTGGTGGCTCGCTCGGGCGCGCTGAGGTGCGACTCATAAATGAAGGCGACGGATCGCAGCAACATCGCCACCAACGCCTTATCAGCGCTCGTCGCCAACCGTCGCTCATAGAGGTCAACCAGCGCCTCCCAGCGCCCCTCACTACGATAGATCCGGTCGAGCGCACGGAAAGCCTCTGGAGTGGGCGCCAGGCGCCATGCTCGGTCATAGAGCGACGCCGCTTGATCCGCGTCCTGACGTTGCTGCTCACAGAGCCGAGCGGCCCGCTCGTAGGCGCGCGCCCGCGAGCCCTCGTCTTCGATCCGCTCAGCATGGGTCAGCAGGAGTTCAAAGAGCTCTTCGTGGCGACCACCACGTTCGTTGAGCACCATCAGCGAACGCAGCGCCCCTTGGTGAATGGGCTGCTCTGCTAGCGCTTCGCGGTAAGCCTCCGCGGCTTGCTCTGGGTCTGAGAGCCAATCGTCGAGCAGGCGCCCATAACGGTAATAGAGTTCCGCCCGAGTGACGGGATCACGCACGAGCTTCAACAGACGCTTCAACACGACCGCAAGCTCTTTGTGGCGTCCCCCACGTTGGTAGATATCCCCCAGCGCTTGCACAGGTAATGGGTTTGTCGGCTGCAACGCCACCGCGGTCTCGAGGAGCGATGCAGCGCGCCCTTCGTCGCCCAAGTGCAGTTCTGAGATGCGCCCAGCCCGATACATATCAGCGAACATCTCGTCTGGCTCGTGCTCTCGCCCCGCATCCTCTGCCAAGAGCGCATCGAGCTTCTGCCAGCGTTGGTGAGCTTGATAGAGCCGCCGCAACGCCACCGCGGCCTTTTCGTTACGCTGGTCTAGCTCCAAGCTATGGGCATAGAGGTCTTCGGCCTCTTGCACCTTATCCAGCCGCCCCTCGGCCAACTCGGCCATCTGCACGGTCAGGCGCGCACGCTCGCAGTTATCCGATGTGATATTCGCGAGCCGCTTCAACACCTCAAAGAGTTCGGCAGAGTTTCCTCGTGCGGTGTGTATCTCCCGCGCGAGTTCGAAAGAACGCCGACTACGCGGCGCCATGGCCTGCGCCTGCTCTAGCAGCTCAAGGGCCTCGTCGGCTTGCTCCTGCCGGTACCAGCGAATCTCCGCCGCCATCGTCAGGAGCGCTGTACGAGCCAATTCATCAGGCGTGAGGCGCAGCTCTCCCTCGAGGGCCTCGAGCACCTTCTCCCAGCGCCCAGCCTGAGCATGGTTTCGCCGCATCGCCCGCAGCGCCGGCACATACTCTGCGTCGACGTCATGGGCCGCCTCGTAGCGCTCCACTGCCCGCTCCGGGTCGCGGAAAACGATCTCTTCGATTTGTCCCAACCCATGCAAGATCGCCGCCGACGCGCGTGACTTGACCTCATCGCCGCCCTCCAACTCCTGAGAGAGAAAGGCATGCAAAGAAGTGAAGAATGTATCAGCTGCCGGGGAGAGGCTCATGGCAGGCGCAGGCAGGACCTCAGGCATCACCATATGTGAGGCGGTCTCATCGAGTTCGAGGGTCGTCAGGCTGCCTTCCGTGGTATCATTTTGGGGATCAACCAAGAGATCAGAGCTGATAGATGGCTCTACCGCGGTATCATTGGAAAGCGGTCGGGAGCGTGGCGCCGCATGGCGCTCGCCCTCCAAGGATGGCTCCTTGGAGCTTTGACGCTTCTTCTTCGCCTTGGTGGGCAGCGGCGGTGGTCGCTTTGCTTTGCCCTTTGGCCCTGGCAATGAGGGCGGCTCCACGCTTGGGGAGGCTCGCCGCGGGGGGATGGGTGGGGGGCTACCTGAATCCCCGTGTCCTGAATTCCCGTGTCCTGAGCCCGTCAAAAGCTCAACACCAGGCCCACGTTCAAATCCGTGTGGGCTGCAAAGTCTGGCACAGTGAAGAGTCCTACAAACTCCACGAGGATCCCCACGTGGCGCGCAAACGCTAGCTTGAACCCAGCGCCAACGCTAAGGGCTGCGATCCCCGCCACCCGCGCGTCCACCACATCGTCGGATGTAAGAGGTTCTGCGTCATAGTCCCCAAGGGGGATTCGGTGTCTAATCTGCCCGCCGCCTGCGCCAAAAGCGAGCAGCGGCTGAAAGACTCCATCGCCAAAAAAGCGCTTGGCTCGGAGCAACCCGAGCACGCCGACGCTGTCGGTGGCGCGGTCCCCCTCGAGCATGGTCATCAATTGCACGCGCACCAGGGCAGCGATCTGCCAGTGAGCGTCGAGGTGATATGCCACCTCACCAGCGACATGAACGGGGGCCAGCGCCCCGCCTGGCGCGATGTCCACCTTCTTGAACTCCTCTAAGCCATTGGAGATACGGGGGTGGGCGTTTTCACTCTCACCACCAAACACAAGCCCGAAGCCTGCCCCCCCCATCACCGCAACACTCAAGGAGAGCCTCCCCTCGTCGTTTGAAGGGTCCTTGCGATGCCCTCCCTGTTGAAAACCAAGCCCAGTGGGTGAAGAGTCAGGGTTGATGATGGCGATGATATTTGGGCTGGCGGCCTCTCCGCTCCCTGCGAGACGCCCCCCGGCGGGGTCTCTTGCCTCGACATAATAGTAAATGGATCGGCCCTCCACGGCCTGCGCTGGGATCTGTTTCGTGTAGAGCCCACCCCCACGCTCTGTGAGCAGGAGCCTCTTGAAGCTCGTTGCGCTTCCGCTCTTGCGAAAAAAGAGCACAACCTCCTTCGCGCCAAGGCTCTCATGCAGAGAGACCTCAATGGTAATCGGACGCCCATGCATCGCCTCGTCCACCACACGATGCTTGAAGGCGCCAGCGGCGGGGACTTCGGGGCCCAGGCCAGCCTTCGCCGCCTTGAAGATCTCCTCCAGCGCTGGTGTTGCGCGAGCTGCTGGGATCACCACCTTGCGATCAACCTTCAGCGCAGCCAGGAAGTACTCCCTCGCCGCAGCTTTGTCGCTGAAGCCAGAGCCTACGACCACCCCAAGGTTGAGATAGATCCGTCCAACCACCGTCTTATCGCTGACAGAGGTCTCCTTCGCCAACTTCACTGCTTCTAGCAGCTGCATCTTAGCCTTTTCGAACTCGAGGCCATCGTAGTTCTCCATGGCCATCTTGTTGAGCTGCTTGATGCGAGCTGTGGCGGCGGTCTTCAGTTGCGCCAAGGCTGGACCCGAAGCAACAAGAACCCCAGTGAACAGCACCAGGACGGGGAGCACGGTTTTGAAGCTGCGGATCATCGACGTCCTCGGCCGAAGGGCCGCGCCTCACGGGCGCGACGTCATCGTGAAAAGCGAACGTGGGGCGTTCACTGCTTGGTGATCATGAACTCCACACGACGGTTCAGCGCACGACCAGACCGAGTGCGATTGTTGGCTACTGGCCGATCTTCGCCAAAGCCCTGAGCCTCAAGGCGAGCTGCGTCGATGCCCTGCTTGATCAGGTAGAGACGCACCGAGTTGGCCCGCCCATGTGAGAGGCGCTTGTTGTAGCTCCCGCTGCCCCTGCTGTCGGTGTGGCCCTCGATGCGAATATTGATCTTCTTCATATCCTTTAGCACCGTCGCCACCTCGTTGAGCACCGGGAAGGAGCGTGGAAGGATCCGCGTACGAGCCGTCGCGAAGTAGACCTTCTTCTTGATCTCGATCTTCTTCTTGGTGACGACAACCAGCTTGTACTTCTTGGCGTCCGGACAGCCATCATCGTCCCTGTCACCGTCATAGTCCTCTGGCTGATTCGGGCATTGGTCCTTGATATCCGGGATCTTGTCGTTGTCGTTGTCCTTGTCGGGACAACCATCGCGATCATCGAAACCATCCTGATCTTCAGGGTCATTGGGGCAACGATCCACCGAATCGGGTAGACCATCTTGATCGTTATCAGGATCTGGGCAGCCATCCTGGTCGAGATAGCCATCTTTGTCCTCTGGGTAATTGGGACATTGGTCCTGCGGATCGAGCAGCCCGTCCTTGTCATTATCAGGGTCGGGGCAACAATCGTCATCCTCGAAGCCATCTTTGTCTTCAGGCTGGTCTGGACATTTGTCGTCCTTGTCGAGACAACCATCGCCATCACGGTCCATGGGCTTGGGCTTGGGTGGCGGAGCGATCACGACTTTTGGCGCGCAGCGCTCGGGCGGAGATTTCTTGAAGGCCAACGCGGCGTTGTCCTTGGCCACCGAGATATGACGCCGGGCGCTCACATAATTGCCCAAATCGAGTTCGTCTCGAGTGCGCCGCAGGTTTGCTTCAGCCAGCGCCAGCTCCTTGGGAGCACAACGGTAAGCGCCATTTTCTCGCGCGCTCTTGACCACCTGCCCAACAGCGTCGGCTTGTCCGCGCACTTTTTGCCCAATGCACCCAACGAAGGAGGAGAGCACGAGCGGTAAGACCAGCACAAAGGAAAATCGGCTGGTCGAAGAGCAACGATGAAGGATTTCGCTATGAGCCTGCATTCAGATGTCGCCGTCGTAGCTAGGGTTGAGAGGTCGCTGGTACCACCTTCAACGAGGGTGGTTGCTCGTCCTCTTTGCCGATTGGGGCGACCTGCGGTCCAGCCCGCCGGCCATCAGCGGCGACATCAATCGCCTTCCGGGCCATCTTGGTCGCTAGCTCACCATAGGTCGTGGCCAACTCGTAATCTGCTGTGCCCGCCTTCTGTCGCGCCATGTGCAAATAGGTCTTCGCAGACCAGTACTCATAAGGCGCCAGCTGCTTGGCGTTGGCCGTTTCTGCCTCAGCCGTCAGCCTGGTCGCAGTCACGGTGACCTGAGTGATGTATGAGATGGGCCCACAGGCAGTCAACGAAATAACGAGCCCACAGGCTAGTAGCAGCAGGCCGAGCCTTTGCTGCTGTGAAAGAGAGGTTGTCATCAGCCGCCACATGGCGCCGACGCTAACAGAGCAACTCTTTTATGGTCAAGGCTTTCGGGCAGGTTGTGCTCTTCTCCTCTCTCTTGGGACTCGCGCGGCAACTTCCCACAGACTCAACCATTGCAGCTAGTTTCCACATGGTATACAAGCGTACCTTGCTCCTAACTCGCGCTTGATGGAGGTTGCTTTGAAACAGCTGATCGCCTACCTGCTCGAAAATCTTATCCTCGATTTCCAGGGTGACCTTACGTTGGAGATGGTCCGCAACTTTTTGCGTGACGACGAGAGCAAAAGCGCCAAGCAGCTCCTCGGCAAGCTGGTTGATGATGGCGGCGTCTCGGATATGATGATCGTCTTGGCTGACTGCCTCGTGGAAAATATTAAAACTGGCGTAACCCCCGAGGTTGTCTCTAACCAAATAGCCGACTACTCGGAGTCCTAGCGATATCCAGACGTTCGCGGTGTAAGTCGCGAACCAAAAGAAACGAAAGATGACGGCGGCATGCAAGCCTACGGGAGTGCTCTCCTTATCGCCGTACTCTTGCTTGCTGGGAGCGTCAGTGCGTGCACCTATGAAAACGATGGTGCACCACTAGACGTTACGACCAGCACGCTACAGGTGCTTTCACGTGTCCCTGCCCCCGCAGACCGTGATGTCCCTATCGATCAAACCATTACGCTGCGCTTCTCCGCCCCAGTTGACGCACATCTTATCGATTCCACCGACCTACGACTCTTCACGGGGGTGCTGGAGATCCCAGGTACCCTCCACGTAGATCATCTCGAACGCACCTTGAGCTTCTCTCCTGTGGAGAACCTAAGGGCGAACCTGCAACACCAAGTCGTCCTGCGGCGTGGCATTCGAGCTCACGATGGCTCCTCCCTCCCTGCGGTCCAGGTCTATGATTTCATGACGGGAAGCCGAGTCACGCCAGACAAATCATCACAGCCCAGTGTGAGCGACGAGGCCGCCCAAAGTCTCTTCAATCTCCATTGTGGTCGCTGCCATGGTGGGCGTGCTCCCCCTGCGGGAGTCGACCTCACCAGCCTGGACGCCGCCCAGAGAACCATGGTGGGCGTCACCAGCGACGCGGGCGCATTGCGCGTTGTGCCTGGCGACCACGCCCGCTCCTATTTGATCCTCAAAATTGAAGCGCTTTTTGCTTTTATTGGCCTCCCCATGCCCCCTGACAGAGCGCTGCTCTCGCCTGAGGAGCTACGCCTAGTAGCCGACTGGATCGATGGACAAGGGGGGAAATCCCCACTGGACAATTGAACCATTTTGGTTCAATCGTCTAGTCATGATCAAGAGGAATACTGAGGATGCCATCATCGAGGCCGCTCGGGCGCTCTTCGCACGCTTTGGCTTCAAGCGCACTGCTGTAGAGCAGATCGCCAAACAGGCCCAGGTGAGCAAGGCGACCCTCTACAGCTATTACTCGAGCAAAGAGGCCCTCTTCGCCGAGGTGGTGCGCAGGGAAGCTAAGTCGATGTTTGCGGAGGTGTCCTTAGCCGTGGAAAAGGCGCCCCCCGAAGATCGCATCCGGACCTTGATAGAGACACACTATCAAGCCCTCATCGCACGCATAAACCCTGGGGACACCACCGCGGCCGTGTTGGGAGAGATCCTCCCCCTCGCCTTTCAAGCCGCTGAAGACTTGGTCGCCCAGGGTCTAGAGCTCACGGAGAGCCTGGTTCGCCAAGGTTGCGAGGCTGGGATCTTTCACTGCGAGGATCCCGCCGCAGCAGCGAGGGCGCTGCAGTTCGCCCTGAGGAGCATGGACATGACCTTTGTTGCTATGGCCGAAGACAGGGCCTGCTTTCACCAGGGATACCAGGAGTTGCTTGACCTCTTGATCGCCGGGCTGCAACACAACCCCTCCCCCCCAACGACGCTCGAAGCTGGAGCAAATCGATGAAACAGACGTTTCGCCGCACAACTCAACAGCCCTGCTGTCCGACCACATCTTCTTGGTTGAGCTGGCTCCTTGTCCTGGTTGCTCTTTTCTTGCCCCCCCCCGCGCATGCCCGCTCCCTCACGCTCGATCAGGCGGTGTCCCTTGCTCTGCGCAAGAGCGTCAAAGTCGCCAAATCCCGACAGCTCCTGCGACAAGTGGACGCAAAACGAAAATCTGTCCGCGGCAACCTGCTCCCACAACTGTCTGTAGAGGGCAACCTGCTCTACTGGGACGATGACGTCGCCTTCGATTTCGGCCTCGACAAGCTGCAAATCGCCCCGGGCTGCGAACAGACGGCGGCCTGCATGCTCCCCTTGCTCACTGCGTTTGATTTTGGCCCCATCCGCGAGCAGATCACCGCGCAACTGACGGTGCAAATCGCTCAACCCATCACGCCCCTCTACCAGATCTTCAAGGGCTATCAAGCCGCCAAGCTTGGTGCCCAGGCAGCGCGTGTGGGGGTACGGCTCTCGGCGCAGCAGGTCGCTGATGCCGCTCGACAAGCCTACATTCGTGTCAAGCAGGCTCAAGGCAGCGTATCCATTGCCCAAGCGGCTGTAAAACAAGTGCAGGCCCAGCTCAAAACGGTGAAGGCTTTCCGCCGAGCAGGTCTTTCCAGCCGAAATGACGTGCTCAAGGTGCAGGTGGGGCTTGCTCGGGCTCAAGGTGCCGCGGTGCAAGCCAAAGCTGGCCTCGAGCTAGCCACCGCCGCGCTTGCTATCGAGATCGGCCTACCTCCCAGCGAGGAGATCGAACCCCGTGAGCGCTTCGCAGATCCCCCCCCGTCGTTTGAACTCACCTTTGGCGCTTGCATTGAGCGCGCCGCAAAGAGACGTCCCGAGCTCAAGGCCGTGGCGCTGCAGAAGCGCATCGCCGAAAAGAGCAGCGAGGCAACGCGTGGAGCGATGTTGCCCCAGCTGTCCGCCATCGGTAGCTATCAGCGCACCGAGGGCCAAGGCTTCGCCATGCCCAAAAACGCCTTCTTTGTGGGTGGCGTGTTGAGCTGGAAATTCACATGGGGCACCAGCTACTACGCCTACCGTGAAGCCCAGGAGAAGGTCGTCAACGCGGAACTGACCCAGAGGCAGGCGCGTGATGGTGTGTACCTCGACGTGAAGAAAGCTTACCTCGAGCTGAAGACCGCCGAGCAGCAGCTCTTCATTGCTCGCGTCGCGGTGAAACAAGCTGAGGAGAGCTACCGCATTGAAGAAGCGAAATACAAGAAGAGCTCAGCCACCACCACCGATGTGCTCGACGCCCAGCTCTCTCTGAGTCGAAGCAAGCTCAGCTACAACAACGCGCTCTACGGCTGGTACCTCTCCCACTCCGCGCTGGGACGCGCCATGGGGGAAGAGCCGATGACTGGGAGGACCCTATGAGGACGTTACTCTTCGTATTGCTGGTTGGCATCACCACCCTCGCTTCGGGCTGCAAGAAGGACAAGGACGCTATCAGCCTGCCAAAGGCGGGTGCCCAAAGTCCCCCCACCGCTGTCAACGCCAAGCCCGCCCAAGAACCTGCGAAGGCCCCTGCGAGCACAACGTTGAACCCAGAGGATACTCCACAGATCAGCGGCCAGTTGGCCCTCAACGGCACCACCAAGGCCCGACGCGTGAGCGCTCTCGCACCACAGGTCAGCGGCCGTGTGGCCAAGGTCCTCGTGAAGGAGGGGCAAATCGTGGAGAAAGGTCAGCTCCTCGTGGCCCTCGACCGGCGCGATTTCCTCCTTGGGCTGCGCCAAGCGCGCGCCGCGCGGGCCACGGGAAAAGCGCAGCTTGACGCTGCCCACGTCGAGTGGAAGCGCCTGAGCGGCCTGCTCAAGGCCGGCGCCATCCCACGCGGAACATTCGAGAAGATCGACTCGCAGATCAAGGTAGCCAGGGCCGCCTTGGCCCAAGCGGATGTCGCCATCGCCGGCGCAAAGAACGCCCTGGCAAAGACACAAATCAGGGCACCCTATCGCGCCGTGGTCACGCGCAAGATGACCGAAGAGGGGGTCTATGCCACCGTGATGCCCCCCAGCCCCGTGGTGATGATCGAGGAGATCGACACGCTGGAGGTGGTGATCCAGGTCCCCGAGGCTGAGATGAACGAGGTCAAAGTCGGCACCTCGCTCGCCCTGAACTTCTCAGCCGTGGGCAAGCGCATGACAGCAAAGATCGTTCGCATCGTGCCATCCCTCGATCCACGTACACGCAGCTTCAGAGCGTTCATCGAGCTGGACAACAAGGACCACAGCCTACGGCCTGGCATGTTCGTGGAGGTCACGGAGCCAGGTCGATGAAGATCGCCGACATCTCTATCCGTAGGCCGGTGCTCGCTATCGTCATGAGCGCCACCTTGCTGGTCTTCGGTATCTTCGCGTATCCGCGCGTGGGCGTCGACCTCTTCCCCAACGTAGAGTTTCCGGTCATCACCATCACCGCCATCTACCCTGGCGCCAGCCCAGAGAACGTCGAGACCAAGGTCGTCGACAAGATAGAGGAGGCGGTGAACTCCATCACCGGGATCAAAGTGCTGCGCAGTGTGAGCATGGAAAACCTCGGCCAGGTGGTGGTGCAGTTCAAGCTTGAACGCAACGCCGATCAGGCGATACAGGACGTGCGCGACCGCCTCTCAGGGGTGATGCGCGAGCTACCCAAAGATCTCGAAGCACCTGTGGTGCAGAAGTTCGACGTTGGCGCAGCCCCAGTGCTCTCCCTCGTCGTATCAGGCAAGCTCTCGCCCCGCGAACTTACGCGTGTGGCCGAAGACGTCGTCAAACAGAAGCTGCAGACGGCGCGCGGCGTCGGCACCATCGACGTCGTGGGGGGGCGAAAGCGTGAGTTTCACGTCTGGCTTGACCCCCAACGTCTCGAAGCCCGCCATATCACCGTTTTTGAGGTCATGCAGGCTCTTGGCGCGCAGAATATCGAGTTTCCGGGCGGACGCCTCAACGTGGGGAACCTGGAGTTCGTCGTCAAGACCCGCGGCGAGGTGCATAGCGCCAAAGAGCTCTCCGAGATCATCATCACGTCCGCCGGGGGCAGCCCCCTGCGCATCGGCGATGTAGCGCGAGTGGAAGATGGCGAACGAGAAGCCCGCTCATATTCAGCTCTCAACGGTGTCTCTGCTGTCTCGCTAGTGGTACGCAAACAGTCAGGCGCCAACACCGTGGCGATGGCACAAGCGGTGCGCTCAGAGTTAGAAAAACTCAAGAAGGCTGTGCCCAAGGGCGTCAACCTCGCTATCGCCATCGACAACTCGACGTTCATCGAACACACCATCAATGACGTGAAGTTCGACCTCCTCCTCGGAGGGATCCTCGCGGTGGTGATCATCCTCTTTTTCCTCCACGACCTGCGCGCCACGCTCATCAGTGCCCTCGCGCTGCCCACGTCGGTCATCGCCACCTTCGCCTTCGTGAATATCATGGGCTTCACCTTCAACCAGATGACGATGCTGGCGCTGACCTTATCCATCGGGATCCTCATCGATGACGCCATCGTCGTCATCGAGGCCATCCACCGTCATGTGGCGCGTGGGCTGACGCCTATGGAAGCCGCCAAGGTCGCCACCCGCGAAATCGGGTTGGCGGTCATGGCCACCACAGCGGCCATCATCGCTGTCTTTGTGCCGGTGGCCTTCATGCAAGGCATCATCGGCCGCTTCTTCTATCAGTTTGGCCTCACTGTCGCCTTCGCTGTAAGCGTCTCGCTCTTCGTCGCCTTCACCCTAACCCCCGCCCTCGCCGCTCGCACGCTCAAGAAGGTGCACAGCCGAGGTTGGTTGACACGCGTTATCGACGCTATGCTCAAACGCGTTGAGGACGTGTATCGTCGCCTGCTCGCCCTCGCGCTGCGCCAGCGCGCAGTTACTGTGGCCATCGGGGTGGCAACCCTCGTGGGTAGCGTCGCTCTCTTGCGCATGGTCCCCGTTGAGTTTCTCCCCCCGGAAGACCGCGGTGAATTTATGGTCAGAGTCGAGATGCCCCCCGGCACCGACCTGCCCACCACCCGCCGTTATGTGGAGAAGCTCTCCAAGGACCTGCGCCAGGTCCCGGGCGTGAGGATGGCCTTCTCCACCATCGGCGCTGGAGCCGCCCAAGAGGTGAACAAGGCGGAGATCCAGATCAACCTGATCCCCGTCCGTAAGCGCACATTCTCACAGGAAGAGATGATGGCGCACATGCGCATCTTGCTGAAGCGGCATCCGGGAGCCACCAACAGCTCGGTGGAAAAAATCGACGCCATGGGCGGTGGATCGGGCTTTCGACAGCAAGCTGTGCAGTTCAACATCCGTGGCAATGACTATGAAGAGCTGCAGAAGGCGGCCGCTACCCTCGCCAAGGAGCTGCGCCGCAAGGGCGGCTATGTTGATATCGACACCACCTACCGCGGCGGAAAACCGGAGCTGCGCGTCGAGATTGACCGTGAGCGCGCCGCAGATTTCGGAGTCCCAATCCAGGCCATCGCGGCCACGCTACGAGCGTTCATCGCCGGCGACAAAGTGACCGAGATTAGCACGAGCGGTGATCGTTTCGACGTGCGGGTGCGCCTGCCCGAGGCGGCACGCCGCCGCGGTGAGAACGCTATCACCTCTCTGCGCGTGCGTAGCGCCAGCGGCCGCCTCGTGCCGCTCTCGGCGATGGTCAAGGTGCACCGCGGAAGCGGTCCATCCACCATTGAACGCCAAAACCGCCAACGGCAAGTCACGGTCCTGGCGAACCTCGAGGGCAAACCCCTCGGCCTCGCCGTGACCGAGGTAGACAAGCTGGCAGCGGCCAAAGTCCCCACTCACCTCACCTCAGATTGGACAGGCATGGCCGAGGTGATGATCGAATCCTTTGGCCATATGGTGCTGGCGCTGATCCTGGCGATCATCATCATCTACCTGATCCTCGCGGCACAATTCGAGAGCTTCGTTCACCCCTTTACCATCATGCTCTCGCTGCCTCTCTCGCTCATTGGCGCCTTTGGCGCCTTGGCTCTGTCGGGGATGACGCTTAACATCTTCTCGATGATTGGGGTGATCATGCTCATGGGCTTGGTCACCAAGAACGCGATCTTGTTGGTGGACTACGCCAACCACCTGCGCCGTGAGCAAGACATGAGCGCACACGAAGCGTTGCTTGAGGCAGGCCCGGTGCGCCTGCGACCGATCCTCATGACCACCGCTGCCATGATCGGGGGCATGCTCCCGGTGGCCTTGGCCTTCTCGGCTGGCGGCGAGCAGCGCGCGCCCATGGCCATGGTGGTCATCGGTGGGCTCGTCACCTCCACCATCCTAACGCTGGTGGTCGTCCCAGTGGTCTACTCCTTGTTCGAGAGCCTCGCCGTGCGCCTTCGAGGCGTGGGTGAGCGCGTGCGCACTGACGTCGCGGAGTAGCAAGCGTGAACGTTCCCACGGCGCTGGCTCAGCGGCGGGATGATGGCGAAGAGGCGCCGGAGAAAAGTCAGGGGTTCGAGCACGAGCTGGGTCTGCCCCGTCAGCGTTTCAAGGTGAGCGCCAAGATGTTAGGGTGTGACAAGGGCAATGAAGGAGCCGGTGGGCACTCGCCCTCACCGATTCTGGGGTGGTTTCTGAACGCGTCATCGTTGTAGCCGAATTCATGTATTTTGGAGGCTGATTTGACGCGGGTGCTTACTTTTTTCGGGCTGACACTCACCGTCGCGCTCCTCTGTGCATGCACACGTCTTGGCTTTCCTGCTGCGCATGATGGCCCGCGCGATGGCGCTAGCATTGTAGACGGCGGGGGCGTTGACGCCGTGGGCCCAGGCTCCGATGCAACGCCCGACACCTTTGACGCGGCAGGCGACACGGGTCACGACACTCAGGCAGATGGCGCTTTTGACGGCGGCCAGGTGGACGGTGCATCAGACAGCCTTCTCGACGGAGGGGCCGACACCACCGATGCAACGAACGGCTACCTGCGCTTGTTCTCCTTGCAGAACCACTCCACCGGCATTGCTTACCGCTTCACCCCTAGCGCCACCAAGACCGGACTGCCCCTGCGCTGGGAGCTTGGCGACGGCACGGTTGTTGACTCCAACACTGTGAGTCATGTCTACAGCCAGACTGGAACCAAGACCGTACATGTCCTCTCGGCGGATGGGCCTGCTGGCATAACACAGCTCCACGTATCTGGGGACGTGCTCACAGAGAGTATCCCGCTGGAGCTTGGGCAGCTCACGAACCTCACAAGGCTCAGCCTCGACTCCAACCGCCTGAGCGGGAACATCCCGCCGGAGCTTGGGCAGCTCACGAGCCTGACGCAGCTCCACCTCTTCTCCAACAGCCTGAGTGGGAGCATCCCACTGGAGCTTGGGCAGCTCAC